>JALOMP010000108.1 GCA_025455365.1 Chitinophagaceae bacterium
ACAAAGCCGGATTTCTGGTAAAAACGAATGGCTTTTTCATTTTTCTGCCAGACCTGCAGCCAGAGAACTTTATACGATCCTTCCTTCGCCAGCTGCTTGGCCAGCTGCATCAATTCCTTTCCAATGCTGGCCCCCTGGAACTCCTGCAGGACGTATATGCGTTGGATTTCAAGACAGGACTGATCCGGCAGTCCCCTCGGCTGCCTGTCTGCCCTTAGCTTGATAAAGCCCACCGGCCTGTCGCCCAAGGTGGCCAGGAAAAAACGGTATCCCGGTTCCGAAAGTTCTTTGCGAACGATATCGGGACTGAAATGCTCTGCGATATGCACCTCCATATTCTCCGGGGATGTGAACGCCCCGTAGGTTTCCCGGAAAGTGGCAACGGATAACTGCGCAATGGTATCCGCGTCGGATGGGCCGGCCTGGTATATGTGTACGGACTGGTTATGGATCATGTCATAAATAAAAAAGCTGTTCCAAAGATAATGGAACAGCTTGCAGTTATGTCATCCGGGCCGCTTATTGGGCCAGGTATTCCTTGATTTTGTCTTTATGGATGATGGCCTCCTTGAACGTATAGGCGCCGGATTTGGGGCTCCTAACGGCCTTAATCACCTTGGTCCAGTTCTTAGCCTCGGCAGCCGCTTTCTGGTCCTTTGTCTTGATAGCTGTTTTCGCTTGCTTTGCCATGACTATTTAATTTCCTTGTGAACAGTGTATTTTTTCAGGATGGGGTTGTACTTCTTCAGTTCCAGGCGCTCCGGCGTGTTCTTCTTGTTTTTGGTGGACACGTAACGGCTGGTACCGGCCATACCCGAGTTCTTATGCTCTGTGCATTCCAGGATCACCTGAACCCTTGAGCCTTTCTTTGCCATTGTATTGGTTATTTATAAGGTGATTATTAGATATGTGTTCCGGCGGCCCTCAGTTCCTTAACTACCGTGTAAAGTCCCTTCTTGTTGATGGTACGGATGGCTTCAGACGAAAGTTTCAGGGTGATCCATTTGTCTTCTTCCGCGAGGAAGAAACGTTTGGTCTGCAGGTTCGGAAGGAACCTCCGTTTAGTTTTGATATTGGAGTGGGAAACCTTGTTCCCGGTTATCGGCTTCTTGCCCGTCACCTGACATACTCTGGCCATGATCGGAATATTTTTGGGAGTGCAAAGGTCGTCAATTTTAGCTAATTACCAAAATCAATTTAGCCTTTTTCGGCTCCGGCAGCTAAAAAAAGGTAATCCTGGGCCGCCCGTATCGTTGATACCAGGGAAAGACCGAAAATCACCGCCGGGCACCCGCAGGAACCAGCAAAGGTAGGTGTGAAGGGGCAGATTCCGGTTACTTCTTGTAAACGACTTCCACGAATTCCCGATTTGCCAGCAGAACGCCTCCTTGATGCGGGCTTCCGGAACTTTCCATGAACCGTCTTATCTTCCGCACCAGGCCGGTTACCTTAACGCCCATTGATATGCCCGCTGAATATGCACAACTGAAGCGAATCCTTTCCTTCCTGGACGGACCCCTCCTGGAGGCTTTTGCCGAATACGGGGATTGGGTTGAACTGGGCCCGGGTGTCCAGCTTTTAAGGGAAGGTCAATATGTGAAAGTGGTTCCGATTGTCCTGGAAGGCCTCGTAAAAGTGTATACCCAGACCGACCAAAAAGAACTCTTGCTCTATTTTATCCAGCCAAAGGAGAGTTGCATCATGTCCCTTTCCGCCGTTATGCATAACGATCCCAGCAAGATTTTCGCCCTGACTGAGGAAAAATCAACCCTTTTGCTGATCCCGGCCGGGAAAATCACCCAATGGCTGAAAGAATTCCCCAGATTGAACGACCTGTTCTACCAGCAGTACGACCAACGGTATGCCGAGCTGATCGAAACCATCCAACAGCTTTTATTTAACCGGCTAGATCAAAGGATATACGAATATCTCGATGAACTTGCCCGTTTGAAGGGCACCCGAACACTCAATATCCGGCACCGGCAGATAGCCCAGGACCTCGGTACGGCCAGGGAGGTTATCACGAGGACGCTAAAAAAACTGGAAAAAGAAGGAAAAGTCAGCCAGGTGGACGGAGGAATTGTCTTGTTATAAGTTTTAGCAGTTCCAGCCCTACCTGTCTTTTTTTACCTCCTCCTTTTCTTTCCTTTCATGTGCGCTGGTGACCTTGGTCACCGGAATTACCCTATCGATGTTCATACATTTGTCGTGCAAACGAGCGCAGATGATCAAGCAAAAATGGTTCAGGTTTGTCCTTGTTTGCCTGGGTTGCCTGTTGATGGCCGCCCTCATTGCATGGGTCATTGAATCGTTTAAAAACTAAAACAACCTGATATGAAAAAGAACGTCGGAAGCGCAGACAGGCTGGTACGGGTACTGATGGCCGCAGTCATTGCTATTCTGTATTTTACCAATGTGATCACTGGCACCCTGGCAACCGTGTTGCTGGTGCTGGCGGGCATCTTTGTGGCCACCAGCCTGATCAGTTTTTGCCCATTGTACGCCATTATGGGCCTCAGTACCTGCCCGGTAAACAAGGCTGCCAAATAAAGCTGCCTTTCCATTTGAAACTGAGGCCAATGGCGTTCGGCGGGGATATCCAGCCTAACCTGGTTGGAAAACGATACATAATATCCTTCATCCGCTATCCAATCCTTGAATTATGAGTTCATTCCAGGACATACTAAATGCTGACACGCCCGTCCTTGTAGATTTCTTCGCGGAATGGTGTGGACCCTGCAAAATGATGGCCCCGGAACTGAAAAAACTTGCTGACGCGCATGGGGCCAAGCTTCGCGTGCTGAAGGTAGACGTGGACAAAAACCCGCAGGCTGCCATGCATTATGGTGTCCGGGGCGTTCCCACGCTTATTTTATTCCAAAAAGGCCAGCAACTCTGGCGCCAGAGCGGGGCGATGACAGCGGGACAGTTAACTTCCATCATCCGTCAAAAGACCGGATCCTGATGGGCGGCTGATGCATCTCGGAAAGCATGGAAACCTGCCGATTACGTTTGGCAAGAAAGCAGGCCAGGCAGTTGCCCGGGCGATAGACAGCCGTTTGTCGCTGGTATCCTGACCGTCTCATCTAAATTGGCCATTTGGGACTTAGCCAGTATTTTTGCCCCTCAAAATCAATTTTCCCATATGGCATACGACGTTATCGTTCTGGGCAGCGGCCCCGGCGGATATCCCGCCGCGATCCGGGCATCTCAACTCGGTTTTAAGGTAGCCATCATCGAAAAGGAAAGCCTGGGAGGTGTTTGCCTCAATTGGGGTTGTATCCCCACCAAGGCCCTGCTGAAGAGCGCGCAGGTATATGAATACATGAAACATAGTGCCGATTACGGCATCCATGGCACCAATATTTCCCACGACTTCGGAGCCGTGGTCAAAAGGAGCCGCGGCGTCGCTGATAAAATGTCCAAAGGCGTGCAGTTCCTGATGAAGAAGAACAAAATCGACGTGGTCATGGGATACGGCAAAATCGCCGGTAAGGGTCGCGTGGAAGTGACAGCCGCCGATGGTTCAAAGCAGTTGGTAGAGTCTAAATATATCATCATCGCCACGGGGGCCCGCAGCCGTCAACTACCCTCATTGCCCATCGACGGACAGAAAATCATAGGTTATCGCGAAGCCATGGTACTCCCCAACCAGCCTAAAAGCATGATTGTAGTTGGATCGGGCGCCATTGGCGTGGAGTTTGCCGATTTCTACAATACCATGGGCACCCAGGTAACGATCGTGGAATTCATGCCGCGTATCGTTCCTGTTGAAGATGAAGACATCAGCAAGGAACTGGAGAAACAGTTTAAGAAAAAGGGCATCACCATCCTGACTTCCAGCGAAGTAACGGGAGTGGATACCAGCGGACCCGGGGTGAAGGCAACCGTCCGCAATGCCTCCGGCGAAACCGTGCTGGAAGCGGACATCCTCCTTTCTGCGGTAGGCATTGCACCCAATATAGAGAATATTGGCCTGGAGGAAACAGGCATTAAAACCGAAAAAGGAAAGGTGGTTGTTGATAAAACACAGCAGACAAGCGTCCCCGGCATTTATGCTATTGGCGACTGTTCCCCCGGCCAGGCACTGGCGCATGTAGCCAGCAAAGAAGGCATCACAGCAGCCGAAGCCATCGGTTACATCGAAAAGAAATACCATCACCAGCCGGAGGCCATCGATTATAACAATATTCCCGGTTGCACATACTGTTCACCGGAAGTTGCCTCTGTCGGGTTTACCGAGAAAGCTGCCAGGGAAGCGGGTTTTGAAGTAAAAGTGGGTAAGTTCCCATTCATGGCTTCCGGTAAGGCCAGCGCTTCCGGAAATACGGAGGGATTCGTGAAAGTGGTATTTGATGCCAAATATGGCGAATTCCTGGGAGCACATATGATTGGCGCCGGTGTTACGGAAATGATCGCTGAAGTAGTGGCTGCCCGGAAACTGGAGACCACCCATCACGAAATCCTGAATGCCATCCACCCCCACCCCACCATGAGCGAAGCGTTGAAAGAAGCGGTTGCGGTGGCTTATGGGGAAGCCATTGACATTTAGACCTTGGGATCCAGGCAGCAGGCTGATATACTGTACATGGAAAGGCGGGATCCTGTAAAGATCCCGCCTCTTATTTTTTATCCTCAAGGCCTGTTTTCTACTGTTGCGCGAACACTTTTTTCAAAATTTCACTGGTCCTGGCCACCGGGTCTTTCCGGATTTTTTTCTCTTCTTCGGCAACCTGGAAGAAAATACCCGTCAGCGCTTTTTCGGTTACATATGCGGGTAAGTCGGTGTTTACCTTGTCCCTGCTGAACTTGTTGTATGTGGAGAAAACATCATTCCAGTATTTGGTGGCGTCCACTTTCTGCAATGATTTTTCAATAACAGGGCGGAATGCCTCTGTCAGTGCGCCGGTTGTTTTGTCCTGCAGGTATTTCGTAGCGGCATTATCCCCTCCGCCCAGGATTCCCGCGGCATCCTGTATGCTCATGCTTTTAATGGCATCCAGGAAAATCGGAGCGGCCGATGCCGCGGCGTCCTCCGCCGCGCGATTCATCGAAAGGATGGCTTTGTCCACCTGCGAGCCAAGTCCCACGGAACGAAGGGTTTTTTCCACTTTCTGCGCTTCCGGGGGCATCAGCAGTTTTATCGCCGCATTGCCAAAATACCCGTCCAACGCATTGAGCTTCTGTGAACTGTTGGTGGCGCCCACGCTGAGTGCTTCCTTCAGGCCCTGCACGATTTCATCCGTTGATAGGCCGCCTTTCTTGCCTCCCAACAGGTCGTTCACGGAAAATTTCTTTTTAGACGTATCTGCACTGTTTCCGCCGGTGATCTTTTTCAGGATCTGGGCCGAAGCGGGTTCCGATACACAAACTGCCGCCAGGGCAATAAAAACAAAGAATCTTTTCATGTGCGGTATTTTCATTGGATGAAGGCCCAAAACTAGTACCAAAACGAACGGGGCATGCCAATCTTGCATGGGATTGGTTAATATTCACATTTCCTTGGGTATTTCCGCGCCATTTCTTTCCGCCACCGACGGATCTTTCACTTTTTGACAAACGCGATCCCCCTATTTTTGCAATATTTATGAAACCCGGAATCTTCGTCGCCTCCCTGGCCATCTTTGCAGCCTGTAACAGCGAGCCACAAAAATCAAACACTGATCTACCCGCTGCGCCGGCCGTCCCGGAACCCAGGAGCATTTCCTACCAGTTGATCAACGCATACCCGCATGATACGGCCGCATTTACCCAGGGATTTGAATTATACCAGGGGAAACTGGTGGAGAGTACCGGGCTGGTAGGGCGCTCATCCCTGCGAAAAGTAGACTACAAATCAGGCAAACTACTCACTCGCAAAGACATCGGGCAGCCCTACTTTACGGAGGGCATCACCATCCTGAACGATACCCTCTACCAACTGACCTGGGAGAACAAAGTTGTATTTGTATACAATGCCAGGAACTTCGCCCCCATCCGTGAAATCACGTGGAGCGGCCAGGGTTGGGGGCTCACCAACGATGGAACAAACCTGTACATCAGCGATGGCTCCGACAAAATCTACGTGGTGCGTCCGCAGGACCTGAAACTGCAGAAGGTTATCAGTGTAACCGACAATATGGGACCAGTCAACAACCTCAATGAACTGGAATGGGTCAATGGAAAACTGCTGGCCAACCGCTGGCAGTATGATTATATCGTACAGATTGACCCTGCTTCGGGTTTTGTAACAAGTCGCATCGATTTTACGGATTTCCTGGTTAAAAATTCACGGGCCGACCTTGGATATCTCCGGGCCCCGGGTTCAACGGGTGAACAGATGGGTGCCGTGCTCAATGGCATCGCGTATGATTCCTCCACCGGGCATCTCCTGGTAACCGGGAAATTATGGCCGCATGTTTTCGAGATAAAGTTGAACCAGTAGCCTGGTTCCCCGGCCGTTTTCCCCGCTTCCCGGCATGCCCATACCAGGCAAACACCCGTTTGTCAGAACGCCTGTAAAAGGGAACTTTTCTACCCGGCAGGTATATCCGTAGCGCGAAAAAAGGCTAAATTTGGCCACCAACAACTGCAAAACAAACGACATGAGCCTTGTAGATTCCTTTGAAAAGATTCCCGTACAGATTTTCGAAAACGACAAGAAAGCCTCCGCCCACGTTGCCCGTGAAGTGGCCAACCTGATAAAACAGAAACAGAAGGAAGGAAAACCCTGTGTCCTCGGCCTGGCAACCGGATCAACACCCAAATCCCTATATGCAGAATTGATCCGTATACACAAAACCGAGGGATTGAGTTTTAAAAACGTCATCACCTTCAACCTGGATGAATATTACCCGATAGAACCGGATGCCCTCCAAAGCTATAATCGCTTTATGAAAGTGCACCTGTTCAACCATGTGGACATTGACATTACAAACACGCATGTACCGGACGGGACGATTGAGAAATCCGATGTGCGTTCCTATGCTGCCACTTACGAAAAAAAGATTGAACTGGCGGGCGGGATCGACCTGCAGATACTGGGCATTGGTCTGAACGGACATATCGGTTTCAACGAACCCGGATCCAGCAGGCATAGCAGCACAAGACTCGTGGCACTGGATAACTCCACCCGGCTGGCCAATGCCTATGAGTTCCCCAACATGAGCAAAGTGCCCAGGCTGGCCATTACGATGGGTATTCAACCCATCCTGAAAGCCAAACGCATCGTGCTCCTCGCCTGGGGCCTGCACAAGGCGCCCGTGATCCGCAAGGCGGTTGAAGAACATGTAACGGAAATGGTTCCAGCCTCCCTGTTGCAGGAACACGACAACTGCAGCTTCGTACTGGACGAAAGTGCCGCCCAGGAGTTGACCCGTTACAAATGTCCATGGCTGACCGGTGAGATTGAATGGACGGATAAGGTGATCCGTAAAGCCGTATGCAATATGGCCCTCGCCTCCGGGAAGCCCATCCTCATGCTCACCAACGACGATTATAATAACCATGGTTTGAGCGACCTGCTCGTGAAAATGGGAAATGCATACGAGATCAACCTCAAAGTCTTCAACGGCATGCGGGATACCATCACTGGATGGCCCGGTGGGAAATTTTCAGAAGAACTTCCCCGTCACCCGGAACGCCGTGAACCTAAAAGCAAGAGGGCAATCATCTTTTCTCCGCATCCGGATGACGATATCATTTCCATGGGTGGCACCTTCATTCGCCTGCATGAACAGGGGCATGATGTGCATGTGGGATACCAGACCTCCGGAAATATCGCCGTGAGTGATGAATTTGTCATGCGGCAGATTGATTTCGCCGTGGAATTTGACGAGATTTTCGGGATCGATAAGAGCCGGGCCAACAAGATCTGGAATGAAGCCCGCGCATTCATTGAAACGAAAAAATCCAACCAGAAGGATACCGATGAAATCCGATCCATCAAGGGCATGATTCGCCGCACGGAAGCCCGGGCAACCTGTCGCTATGTAGGCATCAAGGACGAAAATATCCACTTCATGAACCTGCCCTTTTACGAAACGGGCCTGATTGAAAAGAACGAACCAGGAGAAGAAGATGTTCAGATCCATATGGACCTGATCCGCAAAGTAAAACCACATCAAATCTTCGCTGCCGGAGACTTCGCAGATCCTCATGGCACCCATAAAGTCTGTTTTGACATCCTCATGGAAGCGCTGAAGCGACTGAAAGCCGCCAATGACCCTTCCGTAGCCGAGTGCTGGCTCTGGCTGTACAGGGGCGCCTGGGCTGAATGGGATATCTGGGATATCGAAATGGCCATTCCCATGGCACCGGACCAGGTGGTGGAAAAAAGGAACGGTATATTCATTCATCAAAGCCAGAAAGACGGCGTTGTCTTCCAGGGAACAGACTCCCGTGAATTCTGGGAGCGGGCGGAAGAAAGGAACGCCGCGACGGCCGATCTATACGATAAGCTCGGGCTCCCCAAATACGCTGCCATGGAAGCATTTGTCAAGTGGCCTTAT
>JALOMP010000109.1 GCA_025455365.1 Chitinophagaceae bacterium
GGTACTGCTTAAGATCGCCGTCCTGGTACTCGTGGCCGTGATAGGGTTCTGGTACATATTTTCCGAAGGAACAACCAGTAACTGGACGCCTTTTTTCCCCAACGGCAGCAGCGGCGTACTCAAAGGCGTCTCCGCTGTTTTCTTCGCCTATATCGGCTTCGATGCCATCTCCACCACCGCGGAAGAATGCTCAAACCCCCAGCGCGACCTGCCGCGGAGCATGATCTATTCCCTGTTGATCTGTACAGTCATCTATATGGTGACTGCACTGGTTATCACCGGGATGGTCAATTACAAAGAATTTGAAGGGGTCACGGATCCGCTGGCCTATGTGTTTGACAAGATCAGTCTCCCCAAAGTGGGTTTCATCATTTCCCTGAGCGCTGTTGTAGCCGCAACCAGTGTATTGCTGGTGTTCCAGTTGGGGCAACCGCGCATCTGGATGTCCATGAGCCGGGACGGACTCATGCCGCCCTCATTCGGCAAGATCCACCACCGTTTTCATACACCGGGATTTGCCACGATCATCTCGGGATTATTGGTTGGCGTGCTGGTATTGTTCGTGGACGATAAACTCATGACGGACCTGACCAGCATCGGTACCCTGTTCGCTTTTGTACTCGTCAGTGGCGGCGTTCTGTTGCTGCCCAGGATCGCCAAACAGCCCGGTAAGTTCTCTCTTCCCTACATCAACGGCAAGTGGATTGTTCCTCTCCTGTTTTTACTCTTCGTTTTCGGTTTCCGTGAGCGCATCCAGTCTGCCATCCTGCATATCTCGGACGAAGGTTACCAGGAAGTGCTGCTGTTGATATTTATAATCCTGTTTGCCATCGTCAGCATATTCAGTTTCCTTCGAAACTATTCCCTCATACCGGTATTGGGCGTGCTTTGCTGCATGTACCTCATGATCGAGATTCCGGCAAAAAGCTGGATGGTGTTTTTTGGCTGGATGGCCCTTGGGTTGGCCCTGTATTTCATGTATGGATACCGGAAAAGCCGGCTGGCGGGTCAGACGGTTCAAAAAGCATGAATAAATCCGGCCCTGTAATGTAATTTTACCGACTGAACAGGCAGCGGAGAAATGAAATACCAACTGGGCGATAAGGTTATCCTGATCCATTCGGGGGAAGAAGGCACCATCGTTGACTTCATCAACAAGAAGATGGTCATGGTGGATGTCAATGGGGTCACGTTTCCTGTGTATACAGACCAGGTCGACTTCCCCTATTTCAAGCAGTTTTCCGCCAGGAAAGAAACTCCATTGTCAAAAAAGCCTTTGACGGTGGAATCGGTCAAAAAGGAGAAAAACACCCGGAAGTATCCGGTGGGTGAGGGGATATGGCTTGTCTGGATGCCGGTTTTTGACAAGGACGTCTTCGATGATGATATCGTTGAATATTTTCGCCTCTACCTGGTTAACCAGACCAATGATGATATTCTCTTCCATTACAGGTTATTATATGGTGCCGAAAAGGACTTTGAACTGAAAAACGAAATTGCTTCCCTGGGCGATCTCTATGTACACGATATTCCTTTTGAACGGTTAAATGACAGCCCGAAACTGGTTTTCGAGTTTAGCCTAAAGAAACCGGACAGGAAGAAGGCCGGTCATTTCGAGGCGGTTTACAAACCCAATCCCAAAAAGATCTTCAGGCAGGTACAGGAGATGAGGATGCAGAACCTTGCCCATTTTTACCACCAATTGCTGCAGGAATGGCCGGAAAAACAGGTGGAACCGGATCTCGATTATATCAAACTTGGCCAGGCCGGGTTTAAGGTTAGCCGGCAAGACCGGCATGGCAGCATCCCTCCGTTGCGAACGGTCGTGGACCTTCATATCGAGAAGCTTGCCGACGACTGGAAACAGCTTTCGCCGGCTTCCATGCTTGACCTGCAGCTCAGGACCTTTGAAAAGCATTATGAACAGGCGGTTTTGCACCATCAACCCAGCCTGATTATTGTCCATGGGGTTGGCACCGGAAGGCTGCGGGATGAGATTCACGATATGCTTCGGCATAAAAAGGAAGTGAAGTCCTTTGTCAACCAGTATCATCCTTCTTTTGGGTACGGTGCTACGGAGATTTACTTTCAACACTGACAACCTCTCCGTATGTGCTGAATGCTGTAATTTTACGTGTATTCTTCTGTATTCCATAAACCGGCCATCGCTTTCCTTCGGGAATGAGGAAAGTCCGGACAGCATAGAGCGTCGCACCGGTGAATAGCCGGGTCCGCCTTGGCGGAACAGACAGTGCCACAGAAAATAACCGTCCCGCACCTGCGGGGTAAGGGTGAAAATGTGGGGTAAGAGCCCACGTCCCGCCACAGTAATGTTCCGGGAGGGTAAACCTTGCGTGCTGAAATGCCACGTAAATCCCTGGTCCTGGTGTCACCGTTTACGGTGTAGCCAGGAGATGAATGACTCGTTGATCGTTCCGTAAGGGACACGGGGAAGGGTAGGCAGATTGATCCCCATGGGTAACCGTGGGGACAGATAAATGATGGCCTCGCTTTCAGCAATGAGAGCCAGACAGAATCCGGCTTACCGTTTATGGTATTCATAAGGGCGATCCTTCGGGATCGCCCTTATACATAAAAAAACCCCGCAACTGCGGGGCTTCTTATTTTCCTGTGTTGACAGGACCAACCAAAACCAACTACGATTGATATGTTTTAGTATTTGCTGTTTGAAACCAGGCTATTTTTTACAACAGCCGCCGGTACGCTCATTTCCTGGTCAGCTACCACGAATTGGGCAGCACAGGGAACCGTAATCCGGGTGTTTTCAACAACAAAGTTTCCGTTGATGTCCTGGTCAGCTTTAACGCTGTTCAACCCTGCGAAGCGCAAGCCTTCGTTCTCCAATTTGAAGAATTCATTCATGTCTTCGTCGCCTTTTACCAGGCTAGCCTGGTGTTTTACCGGCAGGTTCTCGGCATCAAAGTAGACGCCCATTTCCTGGTCGGCCAACAAATCGTTTCCGATTTTCCTGATCTTCGTTTCCCCGGCGAAGAGATTGTTAATCTCCATGTCAGAACGAAGAATCCACATACGAAGTTTGTTCAGCTTGTTCTCTTTCAGCGAGCGTACCAGGTTATGGTTGGCTTCACTGTCTGACTTGCGGATCATTTCCTTCGAAGGAATCGCGAGACGAACGATTTTGTAAGGATCCCTCTTGTCCTGGACTTTTACAGTCACACAGCAGGGATCGGATGTGCTGTGGTCAACCCTTGAATTAACCTCCATTCCGGTATCACCCTGGATTTCATTTGCTGTTGAAAAAACCGGGATACTGAAGAAAAGGAAAAGGGCGAAGGCAATACTTTTTACGAATCCGGATTGACCATTGGTCCGTAAAGCCCTGTCTTGCTGTTTGAGTGTTCCTGCCTTTGGATTCACTTTGCTGTTCTTGCGTGTCATATACTATCTGTCTTAATTGTTCTGTCTGTCTTTTATTATTCTAACTATCTGATTCGGTCTTCTTTTCGTCTTTGGTATTGTAAAGATATATCCTAAAGATACTACTATGCAATACATAATACTATAACTGGTTCAAATACCTTATGAATGGTAGCTTTCGTTGTTGAATTGCTTTCCGCTGGTTGGTAATGAGCTCCCTTTTTTGATTGGTTGGTATGCGGGAGCGCGGTAAGGCTTGGTTTCAAATGGCATCGCAAAGGTAAGCCATGGTTTTCAGATTTCATAATCCCAATGTTAAGAATATTTGAAAACTACTAATTATTGCCTCTTTTCGAAATCCATTCAAGAAAACTGCTCATCAATATGAGCATTTTCATAAAATATTTTCAAAGAACTAAGTTGCATCTAATAACAATAAGAGACGTAAAAGGTTGCTATTTGTTACAAATGATATGTTAACAAAACCAGGACTGGGATAAGTGTTGATAATCAGGGAGGAGCGGACGCAATAGGGGATGAAAAAGCCGATACAGCCATAGGGCGGTCGCTACCGGGTATTGCGGAAAGTCAGTTGGTTGGTGCGGAGAAATGCAGTTGGCAGGATATGCCAGCCACTGATCGCTGGATGGCCAGGGTCTTTTAAGATTCGTGGTCCAAACGCGAATACCGGTAACCCGGCATTAAATGATATCCAATGCCTTTACCAGGGAAGTGACGATCGGAATCAGGGTCAGGGAGATCATGGAAGGGAGATACATATATACGCCAACGGCAAGAATGAGGGATCCGAAGAAAAGCAGCCAATAGCCGCGGGTGGATTTCTTATCCATTGAAAGATTAATTTTCACGAAGATAGGCCGCAGGATGAAATAAACAAATTTAGCCGTGGCTCGGGTGTCTTATTAATGTGTATTTTTTACACCGAATAGGTTTATCCGTTATTTTTATAGCCCAAACGAACTGCCATTATGAAAATTCACTTCTTCCTTCGGTTTCAAACCAGGTATGGCCAGCAACTCAGGATAACCGGCAATATACCGGAGCTCGAGGGTAAGGATGGAGACATGGGGGTCCCCATGCAGTATTATAACGACCAGTTCTGGCATCATTCCCTTGAGTTGGAAGGGGACGAGGGATCCTTGCCGGACACGATTCAATATAGTTATGCCCTCGCACAGGAAGGATTGGAAACCATCCAGGAATGGGGCAATGACCGGATGATCGAGCTGTCAAAAATCACGGCAGATGAAATCCAGTTGACGGACACCTGGAATCATGCGGGTGAATTTGAAAATGTCTTTTATACGGCGCCATTTCGTAAGGTGCTATTGAAAGGTCATTCTCTTACAGGCAAAGCAAAACCATACCGTGGCAATACGCATATATTCAAGGTAAAATGCCCGTTGCTGGTGCCCGGTGAAATTCTGTGCATCACGGGCAGTTCAGAAACCATGGGATCCTGGAAAGCGGCAGATGCACTGCATATGCAAAGGGAAGGCGACTGGTGGGTGATCAAACTGAACCTTTCCAAGGAAGATTTTCCGATGACGTATAAGTATGGCATCTGGAACCAGGAGGAAGGCAGGTTTATCCGTCACGAAGACGGCAATAACCGGATCCTGTATGAAAGTCGCGGCCGGCGCAAGGTTACGATTCTGCATGACGGTTTCGCGCAATTGCCCAACAGTACCTGGCGCGGAACCGGTATCGCCATTCCCGTTTTTAGCCTCCGAAGCCAGCATGGTTTTGGCATTGGGGAATTCAGCGATATCAAAGCGCTGGTAGATTGGACACGGGATCTCGGTATGCGCATGATCCAGCTTCTGCCGGTGAACGATACGATTTCTACCGGAACCTGGATGGACTCTTACCCGTATTCAGCCATCTCCGCTTTTGCCCTGCATCCCATTTATCTGAACCTCGAAAAAGTGGCCGGGAAGGACTTTGCATCGTCCATCAAATCCCTGCACAAAAAGCAAAAGCAGCTCAATGAGATGCCGGAAGTGGATTATGAGGCTGTCCTGAAAATAAAACTTGAAGTGATTGAAGACCTTTACGCGCTGCTGAAAGACAAGGTCTTTGCGACCGACGATTTCAGGGTATTTTTTGAACAGAATGAATACTGGCTTCGCCCTTATGCCGCATTCAGTTATTTGAGGGACAAATATAAAACAGCTGCGTTTGGCGAATGGAAACAACATTCCGTGTACAATGCGGCCGCGATCGCAAAATTCTGCCAGCCCTCACAGAAACATTACGACAAAATCAGCATTCATTATTTCACCCAATATCACTTACACCTCCAGCTTAAGGAAGCGCATGAATATGCCAACGCGCATGGCATCATCCTGAAGGGCGATATACCCATCGGGATCAATCGCCATGGCGTGGATGCCTGGATGGAACCGGAGTTGTATAATATGGACATGCAGTCCGGCGCCCCCCCAGACGACTTTGCCGTAAAGGGCCAGAACTGGGGTTTTCCCACGTATAACTGGGGGCGCATGCAACAGGATGGATTCGCCTGGTGGAAAAAGCGCTTTGAGCAGATGAGCCGCTATTTCGACGCTTTCCGGATTGATCACATACTTGGGTTTTTCCGGATATGGTCAATACCCATCGATTCCGTTGAAGGCATCATGGGACATTTTGTACCGGCGATTCCGGTTGATATCCGGGAGTTCCACGAAAGGGGCATCTGGTTTGACCATCACCGGTATTGCAGGCCCTATATCACCGATGCCGTTCTGTGGGAAATGTTCGGGACCGAGGAGAAAAAGATCAAATCCTTTCTCCAGGAAACAGGCGATGGCACGTACAAGCTAAAGCCGGAGTTCGATAACCAGCGTAAGGTGGAACAGTGGTTCAGCCAGCACGAAACGGACACGGACCATGAAAAAATCAAACAGGGGCTGTTCGACCTTCTTTCCAATGTGATTCTTTTTGAGGATCAATCGGGCACCCCATACCGGTTCCATTTCCGCTTTAACATGGAATCCACGCCTTCTTTCAGGCATCTGCCCTGGGATGTAAAGGACAAACTAAAAGAACGCTATGTGGATTATTTCTTCCGCCGCCAGGATGATTTCTGGAAAATTGAGGCGATGAAGAAGCTGCCGGCCCTGAAACGAAGCACAGATATGCTGATCTGCGGGGAAGACCTGGGGCTCGTACCGGGTTGTGTTCCTGATTTAATGCGCCAGCTGGGGATCCTCAGTCTTGAAATCCAGCGGATGCCCAAGGACCAGAAAAAGGAATTTTTCCATCCCAATGATGCGCCCTACCTGTCCGTAGTAACGCCCTCCACCCATGACATGAGTACCGTACGCGGATGGTGGGAGGAGGATCATGCCCGCATCCAGCATTTCTTTACACATGAATTAGGGCAGTACGGCCAGGCGCCATACTATTGTGAACCCTGGATTTCGAGGGCAATTGTCCTGCAACACCTGTATTCCCCGGCACAATGGGCTGTCTTTCAATTCCAGGACCTCATGGGAATCAGCGAATCCCTCCGGCGGGAAGATCCGCAGGATGAACGCATCAATGTTCCGGCAAATCCCCGGCATTACTGGCGGTATCGAATGCATATGACACTTGAAGGCCTGCTCCGGGAAAAGGAATTAAATGAAGAGATCCGCGGATACATAGCAGCAAGCGGCCGCACAAATTACTGACCCGTGAACGTTTCATACCGCATCAACCAGCCTGCTTTTCGCTATCCATTTACCATTTCCAAAGGCACGAAAACACATCAGCCGATTTTCACGGTAAGCCTGGAATGGAATGGACTGAAGGGCTATGGCGAAGCGCCGGCCATCGCATATTATGACATCACGGTGGAACAAATGGCGGCTGACCTGGAAAGCAAAAAGGCTTTCGTTGGAAAATTCGCCCTCACGGATCCTGAACGATATTGGCACTACCTGCACCACCTGTTTCCCAAGAACCCTTTTCTTGTATGCGCGCTGGACATCGCAGCCTGGGATCTTTACGGCAAGATTCGCCGGAAGCCCTTGTATTCCCTGTTCGGCATCGAGCACAAAAAAGAGATCCTGACCGATTACACGATTGGGATCGACAGCGAAGAAAAGATGGTGGCCAAAATGAATGAAAAACCATGGCCCATTTATAAAGTAAAAGTAGGTACGGAGGGTGATGTGGAGCGACTGGCGGCCCTGCGAAGACATACGGATGCCATCCTGAGGGTGGATGCCAACGGCGGCTGGACTCTGGAGCAGGCACTGGGAAAAATTCCAATCTGCCGCAACCTGGGTGTGGAACTAGTAGAACAGCCGCTGCAAAAAGAAGATTGGGAAGGCATGAAAACGCTCCATGACCAGTCCGTCCTGCCACTACTCGCTGATGAAAGTTGCGTGTCCGAAGCAGATGTAAAAAAATGTGCCGGTCATTTCCACGGGATCAATATTAAACTCACGAAGTGTAGCGGGATTACCCCTGCCCGGCGCATGATCCGCGAGGCCCGCCAGTTAGGCCTCAAAATAATGCTTGGCTGCATGAATGAATCCACGATCGGTTCTGCGGCGATGGTTCACCTGTCGCCCCTGGTCGATTGTGACGCGCCGATCACAGGAATGATTCCTCCCTATGCCGCGCGGTGGCATGTGTGCGGCAAAGAAACTCCTAAAGCGCCGGTCAAGTAATCGCAGGCATCCTTCTGCCAGGCACAGGGGCGCCGCTGCGGAGGCTGTAAGCCATCCGGCTACGACGTGCAAGCCTCCTCAAGGAGGCTATGGCGCATGCGACAGCCCCGTTCAGGGGGCTTCCATGTTGTAGCCAGCGTGCTTTAGCTCCTGGCGGGCCATCGCGACGAACTGCTTTGGTATGCTGGCAGACGCTTCGGGATTACTTGACCGGTGCTCTAGTGCCTCCGATGGACGTCTGGCCAGCAGGAGATCAGGGCCAAATCGCTGAGGCTGCGCTGCCATGACCGAACTGCAGGCGCTCATCTTCGACTGGGGCGACACCGTCATGCGTGTATTCCCGGGGCAACCGGGACCGATGGTCGAGTGGCCCCAGGTGGCCGCCGTGGCGGGG
>JALOMP010000110.1 GCA_025455365.1 Chitinophagaceae bacterium
CACCAGTATCGTAACAGACAAAGAAGGATGGAGTGTCAACCCACGCAGCGCCGGCAAGTTTGAACCCATGCCGGCTGAAATGGTACAGGCACAGCAGGGTGAACTGGATTGCACGGGACCGCTTGTAGATTATGCGGCCAAAGGACATAAGGCCGAACTGGTGGGCAAGGAAGATGTGAACGGTGTTTCCTGTCATGTGGTTAAACTCACCACAAAAACCGGGCGTGAAGTCACCTATTATATCGATGCCAATACATATTACATCGCAAGGATGAAAACGAAAGGCGGCGGCATGGGCATGCGCGGCGGCGGTGGCAACAACCCCAATGCGCAGGGTGCGCCTCCCCAGGACAGGGAATTCATTACGGATTTTTCGGATTACCGGAAGACGGATGATGGGTATGTGTTCCCCTGGACCACCACCATTGTGGGTATGGGCGCATCCTCCAATATTGAAAAAATTGAAGTGAACAAGCCGGTGGACCCTAAGCTTTTTAAGCCGGAATAGTGAATGGTTGACGGTTGACGGATGTCGGTTGTCAGTTGACGGCAATAAATAACGCTGCGCAACTCAACCATGAATCACGAACCATGAACCACGAACCATGAGCCATGAACTTTTAACTACAAATACATATGAAACAAATGAAGCAAATCGCCCTGGGTCTGATGGCCCTGGTATTCAGTGGATCCATCATTGCACAAACCGCGGATGAAATCGTAGCCAAGCATATTGAAGCCGTAGGTGGCAAGGACAACTGGAAAAAAATCACATCCATGCGTATGGAAGCCAACGTAAACGCACAGGGCATGGACGTTCCGGTGATTATCCACCAGGTACACAACAAAGCCACCAAACAGGAGTATACGGTCATGAACATGACGGGCTATTCCATCATCACCACGGAAGGCGGTTGGAATTTCAATCCTTTTATGGGACAAACCGCCCCGGAACCCATGACGGCCGATGAAGTGAAAGCCGGGCAGGACCAGCTGGACATCCAGGGTGAAATGCTCGATTATAAAGAAAAGGGTCATTCCATCGAATTGCAGGGTAAGGAAGACGTGGATGGTACGGAATGTTTCAAAATCAAACTTACCCGTAAGAGCGGTCGCGAGTCTACCTACCTCATTGATCCCAAGACGTATTATGCCATCCGTTCCATTACCAAGATGACCGTGAATGGCCAGGAGATCAACCAGACTGTCAACCTGAGCAATTATCAGAAGCTGCCGGAAGGCATCGTGGTGCCCTTCACCATGGAAAGCGCCAATGCGCCCGCACCGATCAATATCTCCAAAGTGGAGGTTAACCCCAAGATCGACGAAGCAATCTTCAAAGTGAGCAAGTAGTTCTCTGTCAAATATCTGAACCCGGTCCCTGGCCGGGTTTTTTTTTCAAAAAAACCAAAGCAATGAGAAAAAGTCTATTCCTAACTGCCTTTGCGTTGCAGGTGCTGGGCGGTTTACAGGCGCAGGTGAATTCTGCCACATTCGGCATGCTGGAAGCCCGGCAGATGGGTCCAGGCACGATGAGTGGCCGCATCACGGACATTGTGGGCGTCAACAAAGAAGCTGGGAAGATTCTGTATGTTGGCACGGCGGGCGGCGGTATCTGGAAGAGCATAAACGCCGGGGTAACCTTCAAGCCGGTATTCGACAAATACTGCCAGAGCATTGGTGCGCTGGCCATCGATCAAACGAATCCCAAAGTCATCTACGCGGGTACCGGTGAAAGCAATATGCGCAACTCGGTGTCCATTGGGGATGGGCTGTACAAGAGTACCGACGCGGGCGATAACTGGACCAAAATCGGGCTGGACAGCACGGAGCATATCGCGAAGATTGTCATTGATCCCTCCAACAGCAATATCGTGTATGTTGCCGCACCGGGCCCATTGTGGAGCGACAGCAAACATCGCGGGCTGTATAAATCAAGCGATGCCGGGAAAACCTGGGAGAAAATCCTGTATGTAAATGAAAAAGCCGGCTGCGCAGACGTGTCCGTGGATCCGAAGAATCCGAATATCGTGTATGCCACCACCTGGGAGTTTCGCCGTCTGCCCTATCTCTTCAATTCCGGCGGCGCCGGCAGTGGCATATATAAGAGCCTCGACGGCGGAAAAACCTGGAAGGAGCTAAGCAACGGCCTTCCCGCCAAGCCTTTCGGAAGAACAGCCCTGGCACTGGCACCGTCCGCACCCAATAACCTCCTCGCGATTGTGGAATCGGCCAAAACAGGACTGTATATTTCCGCAGATGGAGGCGAGAGCTGGAAACAGCAGAGTGCCACACTGAACGTGGTATCACGCCCATTTTATTTTAGTACCCTGGTCATTGACCCACAGGATCCTAAACGTGTATACCGCCCGGCATATTCCTTTTCCTATTCGAGCGACGGCGGCTATTCCTTTACGGAAGCAACCGATGAAGGCGGATGGGTGCACAGCGACCACCATGCCCTGTGGATCAACCCTTCCAATACAAACCATATGTTCCTTGGCACGGACGGCGGTGTATACATGAGTATGGACAAAGGCAATAACTGGATCTTCATGCAGAATATACCGGTGGGCCAGTTCTATCACGTGGATATCGATAACCGGAATCCGTACCGTCTCTATGGCGGACTGCAGGATAACGGCAGCTGGATGGCACCATCCTCTACGCCCGGTGGCGTGGGCAACGGCGATTGGAAGGCCATCTATGGCGGAGATGGATTCTGGGTAGTACCCGATGGCGTGGACGAACATATCGTTTATGCGGAGTCCCAGGGGGGCGATATCAACCGCATCGACACCCGTACACTGAAAAGCGTATCGATACGTCCACAACCGGGCACAAGCGATGGCAAACTGCGCTGGAACTGGAATACGCCTATCGCTACCGGTAAAGCCAACCCGAAGAACCTCTATACCGGGGCGCAATATCTCTATAAGTCGGTCAACCAGGGAAGAACCTGGGCCCGCATTTCGCCGGACCTCACCACCAACGATAAGAAGAAGCAGGAGCAGGAGAACAGCGGCGGCCTGAGTGCCGACAATACCTCCGCGGAAAACCATACAACGATCTTTACCATCGCGGAATCCCCGCTGGATGAGAACCTGGTGTGGGTAGGCACGGACGATGGTAACCTGCAATTCACAACGGATGGCGGGAAGACATGGACCAATGTGTCCAGGAACATCGCCCTTACCGGCATTCCGGCACAGACCTGGGTCAGCAGCATCGATCCTTCGCGCTTCGACAGGAATGTGGTCTTTGCCACGTTCGACAACCACATGTATGGCGATCATAAAACCTATGCCGCCATGTCAACGGACATGGGCAAGACCTGGAAGAAATTTTCGAGCGATGAGTTCACCGGCTTCGCCCACAAAATCAAACAGGACCTGAAAAACAGGGATCTGCTTTTCCTGGGCACGGAAATGGGATTATTCGCCACCGTGGATGGAGGCGCCAGTTGGTTCCGCATGAAAAACAATATCCCCTGGTATGCGCTGGTGCGGGATATACAGATTCATCCAGCTACCAACGACCTGGTGCTGGGAACCCACGGTCGCGGTATCATGATCGTGGACGATATCAGCCCCATGCGTGCCATGACGAAGGACGTAGTGGATCAGGACGTGTATATTTTCGATCCCAAGCCCGTTACCCTGACCATGGGTACTTTTGGAAGTGGCGGTTTCCCCTCCACCGGCGGCTGGGTTGCGCCCAATGCGCCGTCTATCCCACCGATCCAGTATTACCTGAAAGACAGGGTATCGTCTGGCAAGGTACAGCTGGACATTTATGATGCCGCCGGCAAACTGGTTCAATCCATCCCGGGTACCACGCGGAAGGGCATCAATAATGTCAGCTGGAACCTTCGCACCAAGCCGCCCAAAACGGCGTCCGGGGCAACCAAGCGCGATGTGGGCGCTTTTATCGCCCCACAGGTGTTGCCGGGGGATTATACCATGAAACTATCTGTTGCCGGAAAGGAATACAGCAAGCCGCTGAAGTTGGTACACGACCCCAAGTCAGACTTCACCCTTGCCGATCGTGAACTGCAGTACAATACCTCCATGGAATTGTACAGGATGCATGAAGACCTGGCCAAAACCGTCACGGAAATCGCAGATAAGCAAAAAGTGCTGAAGGCGAACCTTCCCAATATTAAGAACGCCAAACTCAAGAAGCAGGTCCAGGACTATCATGACCAGCTCGAAACCCTTCGGGCGGAACTGATACCCACCAAGCAAACATCCATTTTTGCCGATGAAACCAGGCTGCGGGAAGATATCACGGAAGTGTATCTCTCGGTGGCGATGACAGAGGCTGCGCCGAATAACCTTCAGATCGATCGCGTAAAGGATCTCCGCAACAAAGTTGACCAGGCGGAACTGAAGCGAAAGCAAATTGAAGGGCAGTTTGAAAACAAGATAAAAGGGGCGATGTCCTCGGTAGAAAAGAGTGAAGGGAAGAAGTAAGGACGATCGGAAAGAAATGTAACAGACAGGAACCAACAGCGGCCGGGAACACCGGCCGCATTTTTTTACCCGTATTTGAACTGCTGCAACTTTTCGTATGCGGTCAGCTGCAGGATTTTCCTGTGGAGGTCTTCCGGGCGGAAGGGTTTGGGAATGAAATCCGTGAAGCCTTTATGCAACAGGTCGTTATGCATGTCTTCGTATACCGCAGCCGTAAACGCCACGATGGGAATCTGCGTGTTTAACCGGCGGATCTCGGCCACTGCCTGGGCGCCGTCCATTTCAGGCATTTCCAGGTCGATCAGCAGCAGGTCGTAGCTTTGCTTGTTGAACAGTTCCACTGCCTGCAATCCGTTCACGGCCTCATCCACCTGCACATTCCATTTCTGCAGGAAGCGTTTGGCTACGATCATGTTGATAGGATTGTCCTCGGCCAAAAGGATACGCAGGCCTGCGAGGTTGATCAGCTCCTTGAGCTTTTCCTCGTTCACATAGGCTTTCTGGTTCTTGGCGATCTTGAGTTCCAGCGTAAAAAAGAAGTTGCTGCCCTTGCCCTGTTCGCTTTCCACTTTCAGTTCACCACCCATTTTCTGAACCAGGTGTTTACTGATGGCCAGCCCAAGTCCCGTACCACCGTACTTTCGCGTGGTTTCCGTATCCGCCTGCGTGAAACTTTCAAATATCTGGCGAACCTTGGTGGGGGGAATGCCAATACCCGTATCCTGGACGGAGAACAGGACCTGCACGGATTGGCTTTTGACGGATTCTGCCTTCGCTGACACGAGGATCTTTCCTTCCTCCGTGAACTTCCGCGCGTTTGACAAAAGGTTGTTGATCACCTGGTTGAGGCGCATCTCGTCCGTAATGATATTGGTATCCAGCGCATCGTCTATCTCCACCAGCAGGCGGACTTTCTGGTTTGCCGCGCCGGTAATGAAAGGATTGACGGCCTTCTTTAAAAAATCCTTCAGGTTGAACGAATTGTTTTCCAGTTCCATCTTGCCCGCTTCCAGTTTGCTGAAATCCAGGATGTCGTTCACCAGGTGGAGCATGTGTTCGGAGGAGTGCTTCAGCACTTCGAGGTATGGTTTCTGGCTTTCCAGGTAGTCTTCCTGCAGGAGGATGTTGGACGTTCCGATGATGCCGTTCAGCGGGGTCCGCAATTCATGGCTCATATTGCTCAGGAAGCGTGATTTGACCATGACGGCTTTTTCCGCCCTTTCCTTGGCCTTGATGATTTCAAATTCCGCCACCTTAATTTCGGTGATGTCCAGGATGCTGATCTTGCAATACAGGTCGTTGTGGTGATGGAAGGGGACGATGTTCACATACGCGAAGAACAGCACTTCATTCTGCCGGTTGAAATCCATATTGCCGTACCAGGCGGAGTTCCGGGTGAAGCGGTTGCGACTGAAACCCGCGATGTATTCTTCCACCTGGATTCCCAGCAGCTCAACCACCGGCTGTTGCAGGACCGAATGCTTGCTGTTGAAACCGAAAACCTCCAGTGCGCGTTTGTTGCAATCCGTAATGAGTCGCGAGGAAGCATTTACGATGAAAACGGCGTCCAGGGACGTATCGTAAATGGTGTCTGCCAGCATCTTTTCTTCCAGGATTTTTTCCTCGTGTTTCTCCAGCGTTTTAAGGATCAGGTATGCAAAGACGGTTGTAAGCAGTAAGGCCAGTGCCAGGTTGGTGCTGAACAGTCCGCTGTAAAGATCCTGGGGGATATTCTGCAGGTTGTTCTGGTAAGGAGCCAGGATGAAGATCATGACGGTGGTCAACAGGGTGATCACACTAGTCAGGATCACTTCGGGCGAGTTCTTGCGGATATCGATCACAAAGATCAGCGCGAGCAGCAGGGGGAAGAACAGCATGTACTGCCCGGAGCGAAGCCCTTCCACATAGCTGATCGTAAAGAGATAGACATTGATGGTGATGATGCCCAGTAGTTTGGCCTGTTTCAGGTTACCATCCTTGTTCATGAAGTAGGCCACCATGAACAAGAGCACACCGCCCAGGTTTACTACGGCACTGAAATACAACTGGTTCAGGAAATTAAAGAGGAGGCTGCTGAAGATCACTCCCAATGCAAATACCAGGAAGAGGTTGAAACGGAGTATGTTTTTCTGCCTTTCCAGGGGCGTGGAATGCTGGATGCCGTTCTCCAAAATTCTTTTTGTAATGGATACTAAGCTTTCAGCGACATTCGTTTTCATACCCGGAGGAACTGGTTTTCAAGAGGAAATGGAAAAGTCTACCGGTTAAACGATTGCAAACCTTGAAAATTGTGAATCATGGGTTACGACGAGTCCTTTGAAGGGTACGAATTTTCTGATTCCTTCGACCGGCAATTCCTGTTCGATCTCTACGGGGATGACTGTTCGGCCGCCGAGGATATTTTTGGATCATCCCTCATCCAGATCCAGGAAGAGCTTGCGTCGATCATGGAGAAAGCGGCGATAGGGGATGTAGAAGGCATCCGGAAGACGTTCCACAAGATCAAGCCTTTGTTCGGATATATGGGCCTGCTTTCCATACAGGACTATGTGCAGGAGTTTGAAGACCGCTGCCGGCAGCCCGCATCCATGGAAGACATTCGGATACCATTTGAAAACATCATGGAGATCATGCGCGAAGCCATCGCAAGGGTGCGGCAGGAACACCAGAAACTCAAAGATTTCAACAACCGCAGAGCATGAAATTTTCCAGCATCATCGTTGAAGACCTTCAAACGGCCGCGGACTTTCTCCGGAAGTACTGCGAAAAGAGCGGCATCGTTGATGTGGAAGGACATTTCCTGAACGCGGAAGACGCGCTCGTTTACCTGTCCGAAAACCTGGTAGACCTCATCTTCCTCGATGTGGAAATGCCCGGAGCGTCAGGATTTGAACTCATGGACAGGCTGGTCTATACACCCCAGGTGATCCTGACCACTTCCAAAACGGAATACGCCTATGACGCGTTCCAGTATAACGTTACAGACTACCTGAAAAAGCCTTTCACCTACCAGCGCTTCCTCGAAGCCGTCCAGAAAGTGGAAAAGAAGAAACTGGAGGACGATTCCAGCGCCGGTAACGACCATATCTTCATCAAGTCCGACGGGAAACTCATTCGACTGCAGAATGATGATATCCTGTATATCGAAAGCATGGGCGACTATGTGAAATTCATCACGGCCGGAAAGAAGTATATCACCCACAATACCATTAAAAACCTGGAAACAAAGGTAGACCCTGTGCGGTTCATGAAGGTGCACAGGTCCTATATCGTCAACCTTTCCCGCATAGACGATATCCAGGAGAATACGTTGTATATCATGGGGTCCATGATTCCCATCAGCAAAGCGCACAAATCCAGGGTGCTTCAGAAGATCAATGTCATCTGAACATGCCGCCTGCCCGAATTCCGAAAATCGAAGCTTTCAGTCCAGTTATCGAAGGATTCCGTTCAACCATCGAAATGATTTTCAAACAGGCATTTTCATGCTTTTCTTTGTAGTGTCTGATTGATGATTGTTTTACCCTAAACCCTTTTTTTTACCCTCTGTCCCAACGACAGACAAAGATCTGGCCCCGTTTTTCAATCCGTACCCAGAAGGCGGACCAGACCAACCCTAAAAAACTGAGAAGTGTCTCTCAAGCTTTTTATCCCCCCGTTTTCGGGGGGATTTTTTTTTGGGCGATGCGGGCGTACGGGCTTACCATATGCCCGGGATTTACCAGGTCCCCAGCAGCGAGTATCCAGCCAGAAGGTTTCTGTGATGCGTTAATATGACGATGTGCGAAAGCAGAAAATCCTGTAATCCGTGCTGGTGGTCGACAAAGACCATCCAATGATCGAATAGATTTCCTGCCTTCAAACGCATAGCCAATCTTTGTAATGTCAACCAACGGGAA
>JALOMP010000111.1 GCA_025455365.1 Chitinophagaceae bacterium
ATGCCCAGGTGGGGAAGGATATCGCGGAGCCGGCTCCCTTTCAACACGACCATCCGGATGACATCAATGAAATAAGACACCGGGTTGAAGCGGGCAATCCACTGCGCCCATTCCGGCATGCTTTCAATGGACGTATACAAGCCCCCCAGCAGGATGAAAATCATCATCAGGAAAAAGGCGAGTAGCATGGCTTGCTGCTGTGTGTGTGTCACGGTACTTACAAGCAGTCCAAGACCCAGGACTGCCAACAGGTATACCGATGAAAAAAGGTAGATTAACCCGATATTTCCGGCTGGTATGATTCCATAAATGACACGGGCGATGAGCAGCCCTAGGGTCAGCACGATCTGGCCCATGATCCAGAAAGGGATAAGCTTACCAAGGATGAAATGATGCTTTCGGATAGGCGTTACGTTGATCTGCTCAATCGTTCCGATCTCCTTTTCCTTTACAATATTGAGGGCACTGAGGAAAGCCCCTACCATGGTCAGCAGGATCACCAGGATGCCCGGTACCATGAACTGCCGGTAGTTCATGTGCACATTAAACCAATTGGATTCCGTGATGGCGATGCGGGGCTCGGCATTGAACCTCGGAAACTGGATCCAGTTCAAACGTATCTCCTGGTTATAGTCCCGGATCATCTGCTGCAGGTAGGAAGCGCCGATATTGGCTTTTGCCCCGTTGATGGCGTTAACGGCCATAAACATGGTCGCTTCATTTTCCCTGACAAGCTCCTGTTCAAAGCGGGCAGGGATCTCCAGTACGATGTCCGCTTCATCCAGTTCTACCTGGCGCTGCGCTTTGTCAAAGGAATTGTGGTAGCCAGTCAGGATGAAATACCCGGAAGCACGGACTTTTTCCACGAGTCGCCGGGTATAGGGACTCCGGTCGTGATCCACGACCGTCAGTTTCACATGCTTCACTTCATAATTGGCCGCCAGGGGAAGGAGTATCAGCTGGATGACCGGCATGATAAACATCATGCGCAGGATGGCAGGGTCCCGGAAGACCTGCCTGAACTCCTTTTCCAGCAAAAACCGTAGTGTGCGCATAGACGTTATTATGCCAGCCTGATTTTGAATTTCTTCAGGCTAAGACCCAGGAAAAACAGGGTCATACCAGACAGGACCAGGGTTTCCTTCCAGATGGAAGCCATGCCCAGTCCTTTGATCATGACCGCTTTTACGATATAGAAATACCACTTCGCCGGCACCAGGTTGGAAATCACCTGCAGCGGCAGCGGCATATTTTCAATCGGGAACATGAACCCGCTGAACATCAGGGTCGGCAGGAACATCCCCATCAGGGATATCAGCATGGCCACCTGCTGGGATGCGGTAATGGACGATACCAGGAGGCCGAGGCTGAGCGAGGTGACGGTGAACAGGATGCTTTCCCCCACGAGCAGCAGAAGGCTCCCCGCGATCGGAAGCTCCAGGACATATACACTCAGCAGCAGGATGCTGGCGATATTCACCATGGACAAGGCCAGGTAGGGCAGGGCCTTGGCCAGGATCACCAGGATGGGTTTGAGCGGCGAAGCCAGCAGGACCTCCATCGTACCCCTTTCCTTTTCCCGCACGATGGCGATGGATGTCATCAGTGTACATACCAGCATCAGGATCATGGCCATCACGCCGGGGACAAAATTATACGCCCCCTTGAGCTGGGGGTTATAGAGCATCCGGGTTTCGAGGCGTATGCTGTATGGGAGTTTGGAAGAAGATTCCATGGACTCCTGGTAATCCTGGATGACGGCCTGCGCATAACGGGTAAGGGTAGTGGCCGTATTGGGGTCTGAAGCATCGGCGATGAGCTGTATCTGTGCGCTGTTTTGCTGCAGCAAATCCTTGCGGAACCCGGGAGGGAATACCACGGCCAGCCGGATCTTACCCTGGCGGAAAGCGGAGACGATTTCCTGCGGCGAACCGATCGACTGCTGGATATCAAAATACCTGCTGGCCTCCAGTTTCTCCGTAATGGCCGTGGTGGCCAGGTCTCGCGAGGGGTCAAGTACCGCGATCCGGGAATTCTTTACCTCATTGGTCAGCGCAAATCCAAAGATCATGATCTGGGCGATGGGCATGCCAAAAAGGATCAGGAGGGTCTGTTTGTCCCTCCAGATGTGGTAGAATTCCTTTTTAACGAATGCCAGAAATTGCTTCATGTTTACAGTTGTCAGTTCATGGTTCATGGTTCGTGGTTCATGGTTTGTGGGAAGTTTCGTTTTTAAAATGCTTACAGCAAAGGCATTTTCCCCTCCATGAACTATGAACCATGAACTATGAACTAATACTCATTTCTCACCGCTTTTCGCGCCAGTTTCAAAAACACTTCTTCCATGGACTGCGCCTCATATTGTTTTTTCAGCACCGAAGGCCTGTCCATCGCTTCTATACGGCCGTCCACCATGATGGACACCCGGTTGCAATACTCCGCTTCATCCATGTAATGGGTTGTCACAAAAACCGTCATCCCGCGATGGGCCGCTTCGTATATCATCTCCCAGAATTCCCGGCGAGTCACGGGATCTACCCCACCGGTGGGTTCATCCAGGAAAACGATCCCTGGCTCATGGAAGATCGCCACGGAAAATGCCAGCTTCTGTTTCCAACCCAATGGCAGGGATTTCACCAGCGTGTCTTTTTCCTTTTCAAGGTGAAGTTCCCGCAGGATTGCATGGGTTTTATCCTTTATGTCCGCCGTCCGCATGCCATAAATGCCCCCGTAGAAGCGCATATTCTCTGACACGGTAAGGTCTTCATACAAAGAGAATTTCTGGCTCATGTACCCGATATTCTTCTTGATCTGCTCCGTCTGCGTGTACACATCAAAGCCTGCCACGGAACCCTTCCCGGACGAAGGGATACTCAGTCCGCAAAGCATGCGCATGGCCGTCGTTTTTCCCGCGCCATTCGCGCCGAGAAAGCCGAAGATCTCTCCTGCCGATACCGAAAAGCTGATATGGTCAACGGCGGTGAAATCGCCAAATCGCTTGGTTAGTCCTTCTGCAACAATCGTATGTGGAACCTCCCGGGTCATGATTCGCTCTTCATTAATTCCATGAAAACATCTTCGATACCGGCCTTAATCGGCCTCACTTCCACCTCCTGGTGCCCTTCGGAAACCAGGAAATCGGTAATCTCCTCTGCCTGCATCATCGGCTGCCTCACAGACAAATGGTAAAACTCTCCGAAAGGGTACACCGTATCGGCGGATGCAAACCGGAGGAGGTCGCGCTGCAGGCGGTACATGTTGCCTGACTTTACCGCCCAGAGCGGCTTTGTATAACGCTGAACCGTACCCGAAGGACTGTCCACGCTCAGAAACTTCCCGTCCTGGATCAGTGCGATACGGTCGCACTGGGACGCTTCGTCCATATACGGCGTGGACACCAGGATGGTAATGCCTTCCTTTTGAAGGTTCTTGAGCATATGCCAGAATTCCTTCCTGGATACGGCGTCCACGCCGGTAGTGGGCTCGTCCAGGAAAAGAACGGAAGGGCGGTGGATCAGGGCGCAGCTAAGGGCAAGTTTTTGCTTCATGCCGCCCGACAATTTACCCGCCGGTCTTTTTTTGAATGGCTCAATCTGTTCGTAGATATCCCTGATCAGGTCGTAATTCTCCCGGATGGAAGTATTGAAAATCGTCGCAAAGAATTCCAGGTTCTCTTCCACCGTCAGGTCCTGGTACAGGGAAAACCGTCCGGGCATATACCCAATCCGTTGCCGGATCTCCCGGTATTGCTTTACCACATCAAATCCATCCACCCGGGCTTCCCCTTTGTCAGCCAGCAGGAGCGTGGTCAGGATCCTGAACAAGCTGGTCTTTCCCGCCCCGTCCGGTCCGATCACCCCGAACAGTTCTCCCCGCGGTACGGTAAAATCAACGCCCTTCAGGGCATCCGTTTTCCCTTTCCCAACCGGGTAGGACTTATGCACTGATATGGCTTCTACGGCATGCACTATTTCGATGGATTGAATATCACTTCGCCATACATGCCAATCTTGAGGTACCCATCATTTTTAACCAGGATCTTGGTTGCATACACAAGGTTGGCCCTTTCCTCTTTCGTCTGGATGGTTTTCGGCGTAAACTCAGCCTTATCGCTAACCCAGGAAATAGTACCTGCATAGTTTTTGTAGTCCGCAGCCCCGGCATCCACCCTAACCTGCACCGCCTGCCCGATCTTCACGAGCGGCAATTGCTCGCCACTGATGTATGCGCGGAGGGTGAGTGTGGACAGGTCGGCAATCTTAAACAGGGGCTTACCCGGTGTAGCGAGTTCTCCCTGGTGTACATAGGTAGTCAGGACGGTGCCGTTCAGCGGGCTTTGAACCATGCCCCGCTGCAACTGGTCCTGAATCTGCGCTGCCCTTTTCTCCAACGAAGATGATTCACTGAGGACGGAACGGTTCTGTGTGCCAACGAGGTTCCGCTGTACGGCCTTCTGTTGCCTTGTGACAGCAATCTGTCTTTCCAGCACGTCAATCTGGGCGATGATGTCATCCAACTGCTTCGGAGTGGCTGCATCGGCCCTCACCAGTTTCTCAAATCTCGCCCGTTCCTTTTTCAAGGTTGCCAGTTGCGACTGCTGTACGCGTTCCTGTTCTTCCAGCAACAGGATCTGGGGCTCCACCGTATTGGTTTTCTCCTTTAACGCGGCGATGCTGGCTACCACCTGTTCTTTCTGAAGTGAGAGATTGGTGGCGTCCAGCACGGCCACCAGCTTACCCATGGATACCGTATCGCCCTCGCGGACCCCGAATTCCAGGATCTTACCGCCCACTTCGGCGGACACAATCACTTCATCGGCTTCGAATACGCCGGAGGCATCCGCTTCCGGTCCCTTGCCGTTACAGGAAACTGCAAACAGGATGAGCAGCGCGAGGCAGGCTTTTACGTCCTTCATATGGTTCGATTTATGCATCATTCAATGGTTTGTCCGGCAATGGTCTGGTATTGTACGATCGCCTGCAGCCACTGCAGTTTGTGCAGTAATTTTTGGAGTCGCGCCTGGTCGGCCGCATTCACTTCACGGATATAGTCGCTGGCATTGGCCACACCATTATCGAGCTGCGCCTGCGTAGCCGCCCGCACCTGCTCCCGCAGGCCGATGATCTCCTCATCCATGGGAAGCATCGACGCCCATTTCCGGATTTCAGCCGATTGCTGTTTCAGTCGCGCACGGGTCTGGAGCAGGAAATGGTCCTCCTGCACATCCAGCACCTGTCTTTGTACGCCGAGGATGGAACGATCCCGCTTGCTGGTATAAAGTGAAGAAATCCCCCAGTTAAAACGAAGCCCGGTCATATAGAAAGGAGAGAACTCATTCTTGAGCATGTCCAGGCCCGGACGGCCATAACCTCCCTGCAGGAAAGCGCTCAGCTTCGGCCTGTTGCGTACATCGATATACCGGTCTCGCTCCTGCAGCAATGAATCCTGCGCATGGATCAGGTACAGTTCACTTCGGGTGATCGTATCCGTGATCATGCCGGTATTTGCCTCCGGCCATATCAGTTTGATATTGTCCGGCAGTTCCCTGCCGATGTACAGGCCAAGCACATCCAGCAATCCCCGGCGGTTGGCCTGCCATTCCACCAGGCGCTGGGTGTTCCGGATGCGTTCAGACTGAAGGGAAGCCAGCGCAGACCGGAACGCCGTTCCGTTCTCCACCTGCGCGCTGACGCGACGGATACCGGCATCGAGATCCTTATCCACCAATGCCGTCAGGGACGACTGTTCATCGGCAAACAAAGTACTGAAATAGACCTGGTTGATGGTCTCCCGTAGTTTCTGCATCTCCACTTCCACCTTTTCCTGCTCCACTCTATCGCTCCATTCCTGGATCCGCTTCTGCTGGTCGTACGATCCACCATCATAGATGAGCTGGTTGATGTCCAGCAGGGCGCGGTACTGGTCTTTGCTCAATGCCTCAGGCGCAAAGCCCTGTATCTTGACCGGTACTTCGGTTACAGCCGACTGATAGGTTGCCTGTGCAGAAAAATTCAACTGGGGCAGGAAACTGGTACGCAGGTTCTCGATGGTCAGCCCGGATGTTTTCCGGATCAGGTCTTTTTGCCGGACCAGGGGGTAATTGTCCGCTGCCAGTTTCTGCGCTTCCTGTAAACGGAGCGTTACCAGTGTCTGGGCGTCGCTGGTGCCCGCATGGAACAGCCAGAGGCCCAGCAGGATATATGATAATTTCTTGTTCATTTCCGTATCGCTTGAATGATGAAATCGGCTACGGATTCCCGGCGTGCTTCCGCGATGTCACGGAACTGCGCATCGGTTACCTGCATGACCAGCTGGAACATCGGCCGGGCAATAAACGGAAACAGGCAGAGGGAAAGGATATGCATGATCAGCTGGTGCGGATCAACCGTGCGGATGATGCCTTTCTTTATCGCTTTACCGATTTCTTCCCTGAACCGGGGAAGCGGTATCCTGCGGGCAATCATGCCGAAAGATTTCCGGAACTGTCCAGGATCCGTGTGCATCTGGTTCAGCACGAACAGCGGGATATAAGGATTTTCCATCGCCATGGTAATGTACGCATCGACCATGCCCCGGATCTTGTCAAAAAATTCATGGTCGGAATTAAAGATATCTTCCACCTGTGGGATCAGCGTGTCAAACGCATCCTTGAATATAACCTCAAACAACTTCTCCTTACTGCGGAAATAATAATGCAGCAGCGCCTTGTTGATGCCCGCCTCGTCGGCAATATCCTGCATCCGCGCACCCGCAAACCCTTTGCTGAAAAACACCCTGCGGGCGGCCTCTATGATTTTTTCCTCCGAGGAGAGGGATTCCATCGTCCTAACCATCAGGTTTAACCATTTGGTTAAATCAAAAATACAGGAAAATCAATGCCCGTCAAAAGAATCTTTTAACCGGACACGGACCGGGAAGCGGAAAACCACTTCCCTGCAATGGACAACAGGAGGACGGTCATGCCGGCCAGGGCGGTGTATCCTATGGCTGGATACTGCCTGGACTGGCTGCTGTAAATGCCAAACAGTGCCCAGGCAATGACCAGGGCATAGGCAGTTTCCCCGCGACGCCAGGCCATAAAGAGCCCCAGCATTGATGCGACGGAAATGAGCGCGATACTCCAGCCTGAAGGATTGATACCGAATCCACCCCACTGCGTGCTCACCAGCAAGGCGGTGATATTGGCAATTGTGGCTACAGAAATCCAGGCGAGGTATACCACGAAGGGCGTATAGAACCAGGTCCGTTGGGATCGGGTCAACGCGGATCGAAATGGCTGAAGAGAACCGTATGTTCTGACCAGGACCACCAGGAATCCCAGCATGATCAACACGGAAAGCCCTGTTTGCAGGTAATGCCAGGCGATTATCCACCCGATATTTAGCATGCACGAGACATTAAACAAAGGCGATATCTTTTTTGCGAGTTTGCCGGGCAGGGAGTCTGGCTGGTACCAAAGCCACTTCGTGCTGATTACCACAAAACCCGTTAGCAACATATAAATGATGCTCCAGATGCCAAATGTGAAACCTGCAGGCACGAAGCGATTTGGATAAAAAGCCGATACCTGCCCTGTATTGTACCCGTTGATGGGTATGGCGTTGGCCAACGCGTTTACGGCGATCATGCCGATGAGGAAAAACCAGTTTCGTAGTGCCTGTAGTTTGGGGTTCATGGTTGACGGTTGGTGTTTGACGGAAAAATACGGATTCAATTCTACTTGTTTGTGAACCGTGAATGGTAAACTTCTACAATCATTCCTCAACATATCCAGGATGGTGCGGACGTTTTAGGGCAGGCGGTATAACACCCTGGTTTTACAGCTGCAAATTTAACTTCCCGCATAGGAACGGCATTTCGAATTGGGTAAAGCATTTTCACACTACTTTTATTTTCATGAAAGTTCTACAGGTTTTGCAGGTGATGGTGCTGCTGCTGTTCCTGGGGTCCAGCTGCCAGAGCGGCCAAAGCCAGGCCATGAAAGATGTGGAGATACGGGTATACAAACTGGCCGACGGAGATTCTTTTGAGGGCAGGGCAGATGGGGTGAATTACCGGGTCAGGCTATATGGTATTGACGCGCCGGAGCGTGGTCAGGACTTTTATCGCAAGAGCAAGGACAGGATGGGCGAACTCTGCGCCGAGGGGCCGGTGACGGTTAAACCACGCAACCGCGACTCTTTTGGCAGGCTGGTGGCGGATGTATATACGGCTTCCGGTAAACACATTAATGCCGTAATGGTGGAAGAAGGCCTGGCATGGCATTTTACCAAATACTCCAACAGTGCCGAACTGGCCAGGCTGGAACAGCAGGCCCGTACCCTCGGGATCGGGATTTGGTCCATGAAAGATCCCATCGC
>JALOMP010000007.1 GCA_025455365.1 Chitinophagaceae bacterium
AAGGATGGCATCAACGACGAGCAGGACAAATGTCCCACCCAGCCCGGTGTAGCCAAATACAACGGTTGCCCGATCCCTGATACAGACGGCGACGGCATCAATGACGAAAACGACAAGTGCCCGTCTGTGGCAGGCCTCGCCAAATACAATGGCTGCCCGATCCCGGATACAGACGGTGATGGCATCAATGACGAAAACGACCGCTGCCCGGATGTTGCCGGCGTGCCTGAAATGAACGGATGCCCGGCCATCGAGAAATTTGACGCCCATGAAGTAACCTTCGCTACCGGTAAAGCCGTCCTCACCGCTGCCGGTAAGAAAGAACTGGACCTGGTGGTAAATTATATGTCCCAACACCAGGGTGTAAGCGTTAAGTTTGACGGTTACACAGACAACTCCGGTTCTGACAAGGTAAACAACCCGCTTTCAGAAAAGCGTGCCGAAGCCGCGAAAGCATACCTGGTAAGCAAGGGTATCGCTGACTCCAGGATTGTAACAGAAGGTCACGGTTCCGCAGATCCTGTTGCCGATAACAAAACTGCCGCCGGCAGGGCCAAAAACCGCCGCGTGGAAGCCAGGGTTCAATAATCATCGTACCACAAAAAGCAAAAAGCCTCCAGGGGCTTTTTGCTTTTGTTAATATTACACCTTAAGCACAAATAACATGAAACAGAAAATCGCCCTCATCGGGCTCCTCTTCGGTATGTTTTTCCTGGGCTCCCTGCAGGCACAGGTGGTCAGTGTTCCGAATAAATCCGAAAAACACTTCGCTAAAAAATATCCCGGCGCAACCAATATCAACTGGTCTAACAACGTGGTGGAATATACCTGCAAATTCAATTTTAATAGCCGCGAATACAAAGCATTCTACCACATGGATGGAAACTGGAACTATACCATCATGTACATGCAGGAGTCCGAACTGCCGGAAGCCGTTAAGACATCGGTTGCGAACAGCCGGATTTCAGACTGGAAGCCAAAATCCTGCGTAGCCGTAGAGAACAACAAAGGGAAGAAAACCTTCCGGGTGGAAAGGGAAAAAGGCGTTGAGGAAATGTTCATTTTCTACGACGCGAACGGCAAAGAGGTAAAATCCACCTACAAACTCTAAACCGAATTTGGCCGGATAGTCACATAACGATATATTACAATACACCAAAACCAACTAGCTATGTCATGGAATTTCCTGGATGCCGTTAAAGGGCAGTTTACAAATGAATTGATAGGCAAAGCCGCTTCCTACCTCGGCGAATCTGAATCACTCGTGTCCAAAGGACTGGATGCCGTGATTCCAACTGCGCTGGCAGGTATTGTCAAGAAAGCGGAAGATGGTGATACCAACACCCTGCTGAACCTGGCTAAGACTGCCTTTGACAGTGGAATCCTGAATAACCTCGCGGGAACCTTCAGTTCCGCCGGCGGAGGAGTTCCTTCCATCGGACCCAGCCTGATCAGCGGACTGTTTGGCGATAAGTTTGGCGCCGTTGCGAACCTTGTTTCCTCTTTTACCGGCATGAAGGGCGCCTCCACTTCGTCTCTCTTCGGCACCGTTGTACCACTCGCGCTCTCCCTGTTGGGTAAGTTTGCCAAGGATAACAATTCCACACCAGGGGCGATCGCATCTCTGTTGGGAAGCCAGAAGAATTCCATTATGTCTGCCTTGCCATCCGGGTTCAGCTTATCCAAGATTTTTGATACGGAACCGGTTAGAAAAGCTGCCGCCAATGTCACCCAGGTGGTAGAAGAAAAGAAGAAGAACAGCTGGCTTTTGCCCCTGCTGCTGCTGCTGGCTGGCGCCGCGTTGCTCTGGTATTTCCTGCGCGGATGTGGCGAGACGAAAACAGAGGTTGTGGCACCGCCGGCACCGGATACGGTTGTCAAAACAAATGTGATCGTTGTAAACCGCGAGCCGCTGAAAGTAACCCTGCCCAACGGCGTGGTGCTGGATGCCTTCAAGGGTGGCATCGAAGACCTGCTGGTAGCCTTCCTGCAGGATCCCAATGCACAGGCCGGCAAGGACAACTGGTTTGACTTCAACGACCTGAATTTCAAATTTGGAACCGCGGAAATCATCCCGGAAAGCCGCAAGGAAGTGGACAATATCGTCGAAATCCTGAAAGCCTTCCCGAACGTAAAAGTGAAAATCGGTGGGTATACGGACAAGGTAGGCGACGATGCTGCGAATAAAAAACTTTCAGGCGATCGGGCCACGGCTGTAGCGGAAGCACTGAAAGCAGCCGGTGTAGGCGCACAGGTGGAAGGTGCGGAAGGATATGGTGAGGAATTCGCCAAGTATCCCGAAACCGCGCCGGATGAGGATCGCCTGAAAGACCGCAGGGTTTCCCTTTCGGTCCGGGCTAAATAAATGCTTTTTTCATACCGTTTGATAAACTGACCGTCGGATGAAAGTCCGGCGGTTTTTTAATGCACTCAGGGCAGGATGGAAATCACCAGGTCCATCACATTGGTATGCGTGGGTCCGGTAAAAAAATGTGCCCCTGACTTTTCAAAAAATGAATAGGAATCATTGTGCGCCAGATAAGCGCCCGGATGGATGGAATTTTGCCGGCACCATTCATAGAGTGCGGAATCCACAAAGGCCCCTGCCGCATCCGTGGGACCGTCCGTTCCATCCGTGGCAGCGCACAGCACCTCGGGCAATGATGCGCTATCATAACCATGTTCGATCCAGTATTCGAGCATCGCCAGCGCAAATTCCTGGTTCCTTCCGCCCTTGCCCTCTCCCCTGACCGTAACCGTGGTCTCGCCGCCCATCAGCACACAGGCGGGGCGAGGCCCTGTATAACCCGCCAGTTGCTGTGCAAGACGGTACGCCTGGTCGCGCGTTTCGCCCTGCATGGGCGTGGAATCCATGATCACGGTGTATCCCAGTTCCCCGGCCGTTTCTGCGGCGGATTGCAGGGCAAGCCGGTTATGACCCACCAGGTAGAAATGTGACCGCTCAAACACCGGGTCGCCCGGTTTGGGCGTTTCGGGTACTTCACCATGGCGGCCCTTCTCCAGCCAGCCTGCCAGGCCCTCATCCAGGGTTTCCAGGAGCCCGTACCGCTCTAAGATCATGTATGCGTCTCCGTATGTCGTAGGGTCCGGTACGGTGGGGCCGCTGCCAATTACATCCACGGAGTCGCCGATCACGTCGCTGATGGCCAGGCAGATCACCTGCGCAGGATACACCATACGCGTAAACTGCCCGCCTTTAAGCCGGGAAAAATGCTTGCGTACCGTGTTCATTTCCCGGATGTCCGCGCCGGAACGCAGAAGGTTACGGAACAATGCCATCACCGCATCCAACTGTACACCCGGCACAAGGTCGGCCACCAGGGAGGATGCACCGCCACTCAGCAGCACCAGCACCAGGTCTTTGTCTGAGGTATGACGCAACAGGTTCTCCAGGGCATAGGCCGCTTCCAGGCTGCGGTGATCGGGCACCGGGTGGGCCGCCTCCAGGCAACGCATATACTGCAGCTCCAGCCCATAGCCCTCTTTCGTAACCACCAGGCCCTCGCTGATGGCATCCCCCAGGACCTGTTCCAATGTGTCTGCCATGGCGGCGGCGGCCTTGCCCACGGCCACCACATATAAATGACGGATTGAGGATCGTAGAAAAGACTGGTCGCCCAACCGGATATGTTCACCCTCCCGCTCCACCCAGGCCGGTAACAAGGCCTGAGGCTGCACTGCCCGGAGGGCCGACTGGTAGATTTCCATCAGGTGGTCACGCATATGCTGAATATAATCAAGTGCCGCCCAACAGCCAAAACCTTTGATATGCCCGTGTTATGCCTATAGCGTATTTTATACTATCTTCGATCCAAATAGTTGTTTAGCTAACTAAATAGATCTTCAACGAAAAGATTGTCAAGATGAAAAGAACGATCCGTAAGGTTGCCGTACTGGGAAGTGGTGTCATGGGCTCGCGCATTGCCTGCCATTTTGCGGGCATTGGACTGCAGGTCATCCTGCTGGATATGGTGCCGAAAGAAGCCGTTGAATCCACCCAGAAAGCGGCCCGTAACAAACTCGTTAACGATGCCCTGCAGGCGGCGGTCAGGAGTAACCCATCGCCCCTGTACAGCAAGGACGCCGCCAAAAGGATCAGCACTGGAAATTTCACGGACGACATGTCCCTCATCGGCGGATGCGACTGGGTCATTGAGGTAGTGGTGGAGCGGCTGGACATCAAGCAACAGGTGTTTGAGCAGGTGGAAAAACACCGTAAACCCGGAACACTGATTACGTCCAATACTTCGGGCATTCCCATCCATCTCATGGCGGAGGGGCGCAGTGAGGATTTTAAAAAACATTTCTGCGGAACGCACTTTTTCAACCCGCCCCGTTACCTCCGGCTGCTGGAAATCATCCCCACCCCGCATACGGATCCCGCCGTGGTGGATTTTCTCATGGAGTACGGCGATCTCTACCTGGGCAAGACCACGGTACTTTGCAAGGATACGCCGGCATTCATCGCAAACCGCATTGGCGTATTCGGCATCATGGCCATATTCGGGCTCGTGGATAAGATGGGACTCACCATCGATGAGGTGGATGCCCTAACCGGACCCATGATCGGCCGGCCAAAATCCGCCACCTTCCGCACGGCGGATGTGGTGGGTATTGACACCATGGTGAAAGTGGCAAAAGGCGTCTATGACAACTGTCCGAACGATGAACTGCGCGACAAATTCCAGGTACCTGCCTGGCTTCAGAAAATGGTAGACAACAACTGGCTGGGTGATAAAACCGGCCAGGGCTTCTTCAAAAAGACAAAGGGCAGCGGGGGTGAAAAGGAAATCCTCACGCTGGATCTCAGGACCATGGAATACGGCCCGCGCCAGCGTCCGAAATTCCCTTCCGTGGAGGCCGCCAAACCCATTGACGACCTGAAAACCCGGCTCAAGGCGCTCTGCACGGGCATGGACAAAGCAGGCGACTTCTACAGGCATTTCCATTACGGACTCTTCTCGTACATCTCACATCGGATCCCCGAGATTTCGGATGAGCTTTACCGTGTGGACGACGCGATGATGGCCGGCTTCGGGTGGGAAATCGGTGCCTTTGAAAGCTGGGATGTGCTTGGACTGCCCAAGACCATCGAAGCGATGAAGAAAAACGGGTATTCCGTGGCGCCCTGGGTGGAAGAGATGCTGGCGAAGGGAAACAAGTCGTTCTACAAAGTGGAAAACGGCAAACAGCTTTGCTATTCGCCCGCTTCCGGAAACTATGTGGCAACAACCGCACCCGGCCAGGAAAACGCATTCATCGTCATGCGTAATTTCGAAGGCTCCACCGTCTGGAAAAACAGCGCTGCCCGCGCCTATCATTTGGGCGATGACGTACTGGGCCTGGAATGGTACACCAAGATGGGCAGTATCGGCGGCGAGGTGCTGGAAGGCATCCAGAAAACGATCTCCCTTGCTGAAGAAAAATATCGCGGCGTGGTCATAGCCAATGAAGGCTCAAATTTCTCCGCCGGCGCCAATGTTGGCATGATCTTCATGTTGGCCATCGAACAGGAATACGACGAACTGGATATGGCGATCCGCATGTTCCAGAACACCATGATGCGTGCCCGCTATTCTTCCGTACCGGTGGTGGTAGCCCCCCATGCGCTGGCGCTGGGTGGCGCTTGCGAACTGAGCCTGCATGCAGACAAGGTTTGCCCGGCCGCGGAAACCTATATCGGGCTCGTGGAACTGGGCGTGGGATTGATTCCCGGCGGCGGCGGCACCAAGGAATTCGCGCTGCGTGCATCCGATGAGATGCATGAAGATGAACCCGAAACCATTACGCTTAAAAACCGCTTCCTTACCATCGCCACGGCCAAAGTGGCTACCTCCGCGCAGGAAGGATTTGACATCGGCGTCTTCCGTAAAGGACTGGACGAAGTGGTGTACAACCAGGGACGCAGGATCGGCGAGGCCAAAAAATCCGTACTGGAAATTTCATCCAGCGGTTACGTGACACCGGTGCAACGGAAGGATGTTAAGGTACTGGGACGTTCCGCCCTCGGCGCCCTGCATGCAGGTATCAACGGCATGTGGCGCGCGGGTTATGCTACGGATCACGACAGCCATGTTGCGCGCAAACTCGCCTACGTCATGTGTGGTGGGGACCTGAGCGAACCAACCATGGTGTCAGAACAATACCTGCTGGACCTGGAAAGGGAAGCCTTCCTCAGCCTCTGCGGGGAGAAGAAAACCCTGGAACGCATCCAGAGCGTACTCAAAGGCGGGAAGCCGGTCAGGAACTGATACATGGAATAGTCCTGGAATTCGCATGGCAACTTCGGTTAACCGATCGGGCGGTTTGCGATAACTGCAAACCCGCTTGAAATATCCTCAGACGTCGCCGGATAAAACCCGGCGGATCGCATCGCCCTTGAGCGCACACTCCGCGTATTCCTGTGCTGGATCACTGTAATGGGTAACCGCAGATCCGGCCGGGAAGGAGAGATACCGGGCAACTTTATCATAGAGGATGCTGCGGATCACCACGTTAAAATCCGCGTCACCCGCCGGATCCAGGTAGCCAACCGCGCCGGAGAATAGTCCCCGCCGGCTTCTTTCGTACCGGTCAATCAATTCCATCACCTTTTTCTTGGGCGCCCCGGTCATCGATCCCATGGGGAAAGTGGCCCGGATAATATCGGTAAAACCAGTTCCTTCCCGCAGTTCCCCACTGACAGTGGAGATCATTTGGTGGACCTGCGGGTAACTGTACATGCCAAACAGTTCATCCACCGCAACCGTACCTTCCCGGCAGACGCGGGAAAGGTCGTTCCGAACCAGGTCTACTACCATGACGTTCTCCGCGCGCTCTTTAGCGCTGGCGAGCAAAGCCTCGCGGAACGCTTTGTCCCGAACCGGATCGGACATATCCCTTGGAGCCGTGCCCTTGATAGGCTGTGAAATTATACGGCTGCCGGTTTTTTTAAGGTACCGTTCCGGGCTTGCACAAAGCAGGTAGCAGTTTTCGAGTTTATAAAATGCGGAAAAAGGGTTGGGTGATACGCGGGTAAGTCTTTCATACACCGTGAGTGGTTCAATCACCGCGTCTTCCACAAAGAACTCCTGGCAGAAATTGATCTCATAACAATCGCCCCTCCGGATATGATCTTTCAAACGGGCGAGCGTGTCCAGGTAATCTTCCCTGTTGAGTCGCTGCCGGATCTCCGGTAACACGGTGTTTTCAGGCGCCTTGCCTGTTTGCATGTGAAAGATCTGCTCATATACATGCACCGGGTCCTGGTGGATGGTGCCAATCTGCATAAACCCCGGGGCAAGGATCACCACCGTTTCCGGTATAAAAAAGTAGAGATCCGGAAATCCAACACGCCCAGGCAGGGGCGATGATTCCCCACCGGTTTCCTGCTTCAGGTCGTACCCGAGATGACCAAAATACCAGTCATCTTTTTCTTGCAGGAATGCTTCCAATCCTTCCAGGCAGGCGCCTGTTTGCAACCCATAGCTTGCGGCATCGCCGATGCCCACCAGGCATTCCTTTGAATGTGGCGGGATGGCGTATTGGTTATTGTCTAAAAAACAACAGACGCTGAACTGGTTTGCCCAATGCAGCGTCTGCTTTTTAATGGTATCGAAATCCGATATCTGAAAAGAACGGAAAGTTCTTGTCATAACCGGCTAAAAATCTTCGTCGTCATCATCATATCCACCGGAATCATCAAAGAGGCCCATATCCTTGAATTCATCATCGATGGCGAAGTCTTCGTCGTCATCGGCAGCTTTTTTCCCACCGCTGCTTTTCTTGACCTTGGATTTCGGAACGTCGAACTCATCAAAATCGGGATCCCAGTTATCTTCCTCATCCACCTTTTCCCATTCATCGTCCACTTCCTCATCGCCATCTTCGTCATCATCTTCGTCACCGGCCTTCTTTGATTTGGGTGCGGATTTTCCCGCCTTGCCAACGGGCTTTTCCTCTTCTTCCAAATCATCGTCTACGTCCTCGTCTTCATCCTGCTTCGGGGACTTGGACGCGGGTTTCTTTGCACCTGGTTTTTCAGAAGGGTCTGCTGCTTTTTTGGCGGCAGGTTTTTTATCTTTTTCAGACTTAGCCATAACACAACATGGATTAGACTTGTAAATTTTCGGCGAGATTTTTAATTCGCCAAATATTTTTTTGTGTCACATGGACACTGGCAATCAGGCTTTTGGCGCCTCGATGATCTGGTCCCTCCCGGGGCCGTTGGAAATATACCGAACGGGCACGCCCAGGAATGCATTGATCTGGCGGATGTATTCTTTCATTCCGTCCGGAAGCTGGTCGAAGCTTTTCAGGGCAGATATGTCCGTTTTCCAACCAGGTACGGATGTATAAAGCGGTTCAATCTCGGTTTTCATCATCTGGTAAGGTACCACGGAAGTTGCCTTGCCGTTGATCTGGTATTGCTGGCACATGTTAAGTTCCTCAAACCCGTCCAGCACGTCCGCCTTGGTCATGACAATCTGTGTAACGCCATTGATCATGCAGGCAAATTGCAGGGCTACCAGGTCGATCCATCCGCAGCGTCTCGGCCTGCCGGTGGTTGCGCCGAATTCGTTGCCCACTTTGCGCAGCAGCTCCCCTGTATCATCGAGCAATTCCGTGGGGAACGGGCCACTGCCTACTCGGGTACAGTAGGCCTTGGATACGCCAATGACTTCCCGGATCTTTTGCGGCGCCACACCCAGGCCGGTACAGACGCCGGCGGAAATGGTGTTGGAGGAGGTGACGAAGGGGAAGGTTCCGAAATCCACGTCCAGCATGCTGCCCTGCGCACCCTCAGCCAGCACTTTCTTACCATTGCGCAATTGATCGTTGATAAAATATTCACCCGGAACGATGTTCAACTGGCGGATCAGTTCCAGGGCTTCGAAGAACTCTTCTTCCCAGGCCGTGATATCTTCCTGGAAACCGAAGGAATCGAGCAGTTTCTGATGTTTCAGTCGCAGCCTGATATACTGGGTGGTGAAGTTCTTGTCCAGCACGTCGCCCACCCGCAAGCCGTTCCGGCCTGTCTTGTCCATATAAGCGGGACCGATGCCCTTGAGCGTGGAGCCAATTTTCCCGGTGCCTTTGGACAGCTCGGACGCTTTGTCCAGGGCCCGGTGCGTGGGGAGGATCAGGTGGGTGCGTTCCGCGATGTAGAGGTTTTTGCGTGCGTCAACGCCAAATTCCGCCACCTTGTCGAATTCCTTTTTCAGCGTCACCGGATCCAGTACCACACCGCTGCCTACAAGGTTCACGATGCCTTCATGGAAGATGCCTGAAGGAATCTGGTGAAGGACAATCTTGTTGCCGTTTACATAGAGTGTATGCCCGGCGTTGGGACCACCCTGGAAACGGGCGATAATATCATAGTTCGGCGCAAAGTAATCCACGATCTTGCCTTTCCCTTCATCGCCCCATTGCAGGCCCAGTAAAACGTCTATCATGCTGAAATGTTGAATGAGTTAAGGCGGCAAAATTAGGGGATAGGGATTAGGGGATAGGGGGTAGGGTAGTTTTTTTCTTTAAAGAGAATAGCGTACGACATATTTAAGGGTGCGCTCCTCGAGGGGTCCGGGTCATGCCTCCCCCTTTTCCGCCTCCGGATCAAACCTGTCCACGGCATGGATGCCCGGCAGTTGCTTGAGGCTGGCCACAAGGTGTTCAAGTTCTTCCTTGTCGTGCACATACAGGCGGATATTTCCGTGGAAGACCCCATCCTGTGCCTCCACGGTGATGGCGCTGATATTGATACGCAGTTCGCCACTGATCAGGTTCGTGATCTTGTGGATGACACCCACATCGTCGATACCGGTAATCCGCAAGCCTGTGAGGAAGGAGATTTCCTTGTTTTTCGCCCATTTGGTCTTGACCACCCGGTGTCCGTAATTAGCCATCAGCCGCGCTGCATTGGGGCAGTTGGTGCGGTGGATGATCAGGCCCTTGCCCGTAGACACAAAACCGAAGACATCATCCCCCGGTATCGGCTTGCAGCAATTGGCCAGGTTATACATGATCCGGTCACTGCTTTCGCCGAAGATGATCAGTTCAGCATCCTTTCGGGGCAGGACTTTAAGGTGTTCCAGTTCCGGTTTGTGTTCCAGTTCCGGTTTGTGGATTCGGGGTGACTCGAGCTTATCACCCAGGACATGAAAATCCTTCAGTTCTTTCAGGTCGATCGCTTTAATGGCGATCTTGTAGAAGAGGTCAAGCTGCGATGGCAGTTTATAGAAATTCGTGAGTTCGTCGATATTATGCTGGTGGAAGCCTGCCCCCAGGGAATCCAGTTTGCGTTGCAGGGTATATTTCCCATCTTCGGCAACCTTTCTCTTTTCTTCCTTCAGGGCGTCCTTGATCTTGTTCTTGGCCTTGGCGGTGACCACCAGGTTCAGCCAGTCTTCCGAGGGCTTCTGCTTGTTGGAGGTGATGATCTCGATCTGGTCTCCGCTGCGGAGTTTGTGCCCGATGGGGACTAGCTTGTGGTTCACTTTGGCGCCGATGCACTTGGAACCGATCGCCGAGTGAATCGAAAAAGCAAAGTCCAGCGCTGTTGAACCGACGGGTAACATTTTCACATCGCCCTTCGGCGTGTACACATAGATTTCCTCGGCCAGGAAGGAGGTTTTGAAATCCTGCAGGAAATCGATGGAACTGATGTCCTGGTTGCCGAGTGCCTCCCGGATCTGCCCAAACCATTTGTCGAAGCGATCTTCCACACCCCCACCCTCCTTGTATTTCCAGTGGGCGGCCAGGCCTTTCTCGGCAATCTCATTCATCCGGCGGGAGCGTATCTGCACTTCCACCCATTTGCCCTGGGGCCCCATGACGGTGGTGTGCAGGGCTTCATAGCCGTTCGACTTCGGATTGCTGAGCCAGTCTCTCAGTCTCTCTGGCGCCGGCGTGTACATATCCGTAATAAAGGAATACACTTTCCAGCAGTCTTCTTTTTCCTTGTCCAGGGGGGAATCCAGGATGATCCGGATGGCGAAGAGATCATATACCTCATTGAATTCCACCCCCTTTTTCTTCATTTTATTCCAGATGGAGTGGATGGACTTGGGCCTTCCGTATATATCGTACTTGAAGTTGACCCGGTCCATTTTTTCCCGGATCGGCTTGATGAACTCATTGATGTACCGGGTTCGTTCGCGCTTGGTTTCGGACAGTTTCCGGGCGATTTCACGGTAGATATCCGGCTCCAGGTATTTCATCGCCAGGTCCTCGAGCTCCGTTTTTATGGAGTAGAGACCCATGCGGTGCGCGAGCGGGGCGTACACGTACACGGTCTCCGAGGACACTTTAAGCTGCTTTTCCCGCTTCATGCTGTCCAGGGTCCGCATGTTGTGCAGGCGGTCGGCCAGTTTGATCAGGATCACGCGGGGGTCATCCGTGAGGGTCAGGAGGATTTTTTTAAAGTTCTCCGCCTGCTGGCTGGAATTGGTATCCACTACATTGGAAATCTTGGTGAGCCCGTCGATAATGCGGGCGATTTCTCCCCCGAAATCCCGTTCCACCTCTTCCAGGGTCACATCCGTATCTTCCACGGTATCATGGAGCAGGGCGCAGATGGTGGATCGTACGCCCAGGCCGATTTCTTCCACACAGATGTGGGAGACGGCCAGCGGGTGGAAAATATAGGGCTCCCCGCTTTTCCGGCGCATGGTCTTATGGGCATCTACGGCAATTTCGAAGGCCCTGCGCACCAGCTCCTTATCACCCGGTTTGAGCTTTGGCTTGAGGACCCTCAGCAGGGCGCGGTACTGACGGACAATCTCCTTCTTTTCCTGCTCTTCTGTCAGGTTATACGTTGGCTGTATCGATGTTTGCTCCACCAATTCCATGGATTCCAAATTTACTGAAATTCGCCCAGATTAAGGAGAATGGCGTAGCTTTGCAGGCCCAAAAAGGAAGTACGATTTTAGATTTTAGAAGTTAGAAGTATTCTGGTACATGGCACTTCTCACTTCTAAGATCCAAAATCTCACTTTATACACCGCGGGTGTGGTGAAATTGGCAGACACGCCAGACTTAGGATCTGGTGCCGCAAGGCTTGGGGGTTCGAGTCCCTTCACCCGCACTGAATAAGTCATAAACGAGACAACATCATCAATTATGCCCACAGTTACCAGAGAGAACATCAGCCTGCTGAACGATAAGATCACGGTTACGGTGAACCGCGAGGATTATCTCCCCTCGTTTGAAAAGTCCCTGAAAGTCTATGCCAAACAGGCCAATATCCCCGGATTCCGGAAAGGCATGGTGCCTGCCGGCGTGATCCGCAAGATGCACGGGCCGGCCGTTTTCACCGAGGAAGTCCTGCGCAGCGTGGAAAAAAGCCTGATGGACTACCTCCGCCAGGAACAGCTGGATATTTTCGCCCAGCCCCTCCCGTCCGACCAGAACGACGCCCGTGGCATCGATATGAACCAGCCGGTGGACTACTCCTTCAGCTTCGAAATCGGGTTGAAACCCGGCTTCCAGGTTCCGGACCTCGCCAAGGCAAAGACGATACGTTACGAAGTACAGGTGACAGACGATATGGTGGAAGAGGAAGTCAAAAAACTACAGCAGAAATTCGGAAAGCTCAGCGAACCCGACATCGTTGACAGCGAAGACAATGTGCTCAACGTGAGCTTCGAGGCCTGTGATGCAGACGGAAAGGTAGCGGAAGGTACCGCGGCAAAGGAAAACTCCCTGCTGGTAAAATACTTCAGCGAGCCCATGCGTAAAAAACTGATGGGCGCTAAAAAGGGCGATGCGTTCACCATCCAGCTCTCCACCGCCTTTGACGAAAAAGAAAGGGAGTGGGTGTTGGGCGACCTGGGACTGGATAAGAACGATCCCGCCGCGGCCGGACAGTACTTCCGCATGAACCTCGTGAAGATCGGTCTCGTTGAACCACGCGCCATGGAAGAGGCTTTCTTTAAGGAAGTCTACCCGGCAAAAGATATCAAAACGGAAGCTGATTTCCGTAACGAAATCCGCCAGGAAATTAAGGGATACTGGGACAACCAGAGCCGCAACCACCTGCAACACGAGCTGTACCATGTTCTGCTGGAACAAACCCAGATGGATTTTCCGGAAACCTTCCTCCGCAGGTGGATGATGAACGGCGGCGAAGAACCCAAATCCGCCGAGCAGGTGGACGCTGAATTCCCCACGTTCCGCAACCAGCTCCGCTGGACCCTGGTAAGCGACAAAATCGTGCAGGACCAGAATATCTCCGTGGCACGCGATGAAATCAAGGAACAAATGCGCCAGCAAGTCATGGGGTATTTTGGTTCCATGAGCCTGGATGGAAATTTCGACTGGCTGGAAAGCTACATTGAAAGGATGATGAAGGATGAACAACAGGTGGAGAGCACCTACCGGCGCATCATCACGGAAAAAATCTTCCAATGGGCCGAAACCCAGGTGGTTCCGGAAACGAAGTCAATCTCCGTGGAAGACTTTACCAAGATCCTGAAGGAACACGAACACCAGCATTGAGCTTACACGCATGCGCGCAACCGCAGGTTTGCGGATAGGCGCATGATACAATCGGGGCAACGGCTTGACGATTGAAAAAAAGGGCCAGGGCAATTTTTACCAAAAATGTCCCGGCCCTTGCTATTTGAAGCCATTTTGTCCGATTCCGGCATTTTGCACGTAATTTGTTCCGCTAAGAAATTAATCCGTTTAACCGCCAATCCGCCAATGCGTTCATATCGCTAATGCGCAAATGAATTAAATTGCCAAGTAATAAACTTATCACATGACGAACCTCGGTAAGGAATTTGAAAAATTCGCAGTCAAGGGAAGGGGCATCTCCAGCAATACCCTGCATGGGTATACCAATCATATGGTCACAAACCTGACACCCAATATCATCGAAGAAAGACCCATGAACGTGGCGGTGATGGATGTGTACAGCAGGCTGATGATGGACCGTATTATCTTCCTTGGCTATCCCATTTCTGATGAAGTGGCCAACATCATTACGGCCCAGCTCCTGTTCCTGGACAGCACAGACAGGACCCGGGACATCCAGATGTACATCAACAGCCCCGGCGGATCCGTGTATTCCGGCATGGGTGTGTATGATACCATGCAGTACGTGACACCGGACGTGTCAACCATTTGCATCGGTGTGGCCGCTTCCATGGCCGCCGTTCTGATGTGCGCCGGCGCCACCGGTAAACGTACGGCACTGAAACATTCCCGCGTCATGATGCACCAGCCCAGCGCCGGTGCCGGCGGGCAGGCCAGCGATATCGAAATCACCGTGGCACAGGTCAAGAAACTGAAACATGAGTTGTACGAAGTGGTTGCCCACCACAGTGGACAGCCGGTTGACAGGATTGCAACCGACTTCGATCGGGACTTCTGGATGACCGCGCTGGAAGCAAAGGAGTATGGCCTGGTGGACGAAGTGCTGGTGATGAACCCCAAGAAAAGCAAATCCTAAATAGTTCATCGTTCATGGTTCATCGTTCATGGTTTGTAGTATCCTGTATTCTTCCATGAACCACGAACCATGAACGATGAACCATTCACTACAGACTACAAACATTGAATTAAAAAATATGCAGCAAAAATATTTGAACAGGCCATTCAGGTTGGACGAAGAAGAAGAACCTGCCATGCCGGAGAACCCGATGGAGCGATTTGTGACGGCCGCGCAGTTTGACAAAAAATTCATTGAACAACGCAAGGTATTCCTCTGGGGGGCCGTGGATGAACGCAGCGCCAGGGATATTACGTCCCGCCTGCTTTTCCTGGACGCCAAGGATCCCGGCAAGGAGATCACCTTCTACATTAACAGCCCCGGCGGCGTGGTCACGCACGGCATGGTCATCTATGATACCATGCAGATGATCCAGAGCCCGGTATCAACCGTCTGTATGGGAATGGCTGCTTCCATGGGTTCCATCCTGTTGAGCGGAGGCGAAAAGGGCCGTCGATTCATCTTCCCGCATGGCGAGGTGATGATACACCAGCCCAGCGGCGGTGGCCAGGGAACTTCGGCTGACCTGGAAATCATGGCTGAACAGATTCGCAAGATCAAGGAATTGGGTGCCAAAATACTGGCAGACAACTGCGGTCAGCCTTTTGACAGGGTCATGAAGGATTTCGACCGCGACTACTGGATGGATGCCCGCGAATCCGTGCAATATGGAATCGTGGACGGCGTCGTCGACAAATTATAAGGCCCTAATAAGCAGCATTTTATTCCTGGCCATTGCCTAGAACAGTCCCAGGGTGCCATAAAAGCGCCCGGAGACTGGTGGCAATGGCCTTTTTGATGTACTTTTGACAGGTTTCAACACCCACAACTACCATGGCAAAATCGACCCTGCATTGTTCCTTTTGCGGCAGGAGCCGGGACGAGGTGAAAATCCTCATCGCCGGACAGGAAGGGCATATCTGTGAAAATTGCGTGGAACATGCGCGCGAAATCATCGAACAGGAATTGAACGTCAAACAGGACGCGCAATCAAATTTCAAGCTCACGGTTAAAAAGCCCGTGGAGATCAAGCGGTTCCTCGATGAATATGTGATCGGGCAGGACGATGCTAAAAAGGTCATGGCCGTGGCCGTGTACAACCACTACAAAAGGCTGCAGCAAAAACAGCTGGAAGCCGAAGTGGAAATAGAAAAAAGCAATATCATCATGGTGGGCGAAACCGGCACGGGGAAAACGCTGCTGGCTAAAACCATCGCCCGGCTCCTCAATGTTCCTTTCGCCATTGTTGACGCAACCGTGTTCACGGAAGCCGGTTATGTAGGCGAAGACGTGGAAAGCATCCTCACCCGGCTGCTCCAGATTTGCAACTACGATGTGGCTGCCGCTGAAAAGGGCATCGTGTACATCGATGAGATCGATAAAATCGCGCGTAAAGGCGATAACCCCTCCATCACCCGCGACGTCAGCGGAGAAGGCGTGCAGCAGGGATTGCTGAAACTGCTGGAAGGAACGGAAGTGCTTGTTCCCCCACAGGGCGGCCGGAAACACCCGGAACAAAAACTAATCAAGATCAACACGCAAAATATCCTTTTCATTTGCGGTGGCGCCTTCGACGGTATTGACAAGATCATCGCCCGCCGGGTGAATACCAATGCCATCGGTTTCAACGTGAACAAGGAAGAGCAGGATTACATGAAGAAAAACCTGCTCCAGTATGTAAACGCGCAGGACCTGAAATCATTCGGGCTGATCCCGGAACTGCTCGGGCGACTGCCGGTAGTTACATACCTCAACCCGCTCGATGCGATCACGCTGCGGGCCATCCTCACCGAACCGCGGAACTCATTGATTCGCCAGTATAACCGTCTGTTCGAACTGGAGGGTATTGAACTGGTCATCGACGATAATGTGCTTGACTTCATGGTGGAAAAAGCACTGGAATACAAACTGGGCGCGCGCGGTCTGCGTTCAATCTGCGAAAGCATCCTCACCGATGCGATGTTCGAGCTGCCGTCTTCCAGTGAGAAGAAATTCCACCTCACCCTGGAATACGCGCTGCACAAATTCGACAAATCCAAGATGAACCTGCTCAAAGTCGCGTAACTGCGTATGGCAGCATGCCCTGTAGTTTTTCCCTAAAGCAAACCGATTATGCAGGAGCTGGTTAACAAACTGATGACGGAGGCCGGGTTGACGGAAGCAGAATCTTATGATGCGATCCGCATCATCAAGGATTTCGCCAAATCCAAATTTCCCATTTTCGGCGGGGCGATCGATAAACTCTTTGATAAATACGGCCCGAAGGACCAAGAGGAAGATCCGCTGGGTTAAGGCGTAGGAAGTATGATTTTAGAACTTAGAAGTTGGAAGTGAATTGACTTCTAACTTCCGCATTCGTACATCTCACTTCAATATTTCCCTGGCGATAACAATCTTCTGTATTTCGGAAGTTCCTTCCCCGATGGTGCAGAGTTTGCTGTCGCGATAAAATTTCTCCACCGGAAAATCCTTTGTATATCCATACCCGCCGAAGACCTGGACGGCTTCGTTGGATACTTTCACGGCTACTTCAGAGGCATAGTATTTGGCCATCGCCGCTTCACGGGTCATGGGCAGACCAGCCATTTTCAGTCCCGCTGCCTGGTGTGTCAGCAGTTCCGCCGCCTCGATCTCGGTAGCCATATCGGCCAGCTTGAATGAAATTCCCTGGAAATTGGAAATCGGCTGCCCGAACTGCTGCCTTTCTTTTGAATACTGCAGGGCCGCATCATAGGCGCCACGGGCGATGCCAATGGACAGCGCGGCGATGGAAATCCGCCCGCCGTCGAGCACTTTAAGTGATTGCCGGAAGCCCTCTCCCACTTCGCCGAGGCGCTGCGTATCCGGTATGCGGCAATTGTCAAATATCATCTCCGCAGTTTCACTGGCCCTCATGCCTAGTTTGTTCTCCTTCTTGCCGCCCGAAAACCCCGGCGTTCCTTTTTCCACGATGAAAGCCGTACTGTTTCCACTCGTTCTTGGCTCCCCGGTCCGGCAAATCACCACGGCAACATCGCCGCTCCTGCCATGCGTAATCCAGTTTTTGGTACCATTGAGTATCCAGTGGTCGCCGTCCCGGACAGCAGTGGTCTGCATATTTGCCGCATCACTGCCGGTATTGGCTTCCGTAAGTCCCCAGGCACCCAGCCATTCCGCCGTCGCCAGTTTCGGCAGGTATCGCTGTTTTTGAGATTCATCGCCAAAGGCCAGGATATGTCCCGTACAAAGGGAATTGTGTGCCGCCAGGCTGAGGCCAACGCCGCCACATACCCTGGCAACTTCACGAATGATGGCGATGTATTCATAATAGCCCAGCCCCGCACCGCCGTACTGCTCGGGAACCAGCACACCCATCAGGCCCAGTTTCCCCATCTCCTTGAACAGGTCGATCGGAAAATGCTGGCTTTCATCCCATTCGAGGGCGTGAGGCCTGATATGCTGCCGGGCAAAATCGCGGGCCGTGTCGGAAACCTGCCGGGTAATGTCTGAGTGATTGAAATCCATAGCGTTCGGTATCGGCCGACAAGATAGAAAAAATATCCAGAAATACTAACACTTGTTAGTCGAAATACAGGTATGGACCCAGGCGGTTCAACAGGGTTTCATCCACCAGGGGTATGGCAAGCAGGTCTTCCGCCGTTAAGAAGGGACCATGATTTTTCCGGTAAGCGACGATCAGACCGGCCAGTTTCCGGGAAATATAGGGATGCTTTTCAAGGGCTTCCATGGTTGCCCGGTTGATATCGATCATCACTGGCTTCGCAGCTGCTTCCAACCTGAGCCCCGGCGCGATTTTCCGGAACACGGAATCCGGCAATCCGTACACTTCCCCCACCTGCGCCACCGACGTGAAGCCGCCCAGGCCGCTCCTGAACTGGACGATCCGGCGCGACAAGGTGGGACCAATCCCCGGCAACGATTCCCAGTCGGTCGAATCAGCCTGGTTGATGTCCAGGGTTCTTGTCTCCCTTCTTCTTGCAACGGAATTTTCGGCGATCCGTTTATAGGCTGGCTCGTTGGTTAAGTCATATCGAACCGGCCATCGACCCTGGTGCTTCTGGCGAATATCAACATGGCCTGGCCGGGATCCTGGATTTTCGACAGATCCTCCTTCCGAATGTATCCGTATCCAGGGCCGGATGGCAAGGAAATCCCGCTCTGACAGCCCGTAAATCTTTTTCAGGTCATCGGGCAACCGGAACCGTCCGCCTTTTTCAAGGTATCGTTTGATCGTTTGCACCGTGCGGGAGGGAATGCCGGTTGCCGCCCAGGTTTCATCGCTGGCCGTATTCGGGTCAAAAGGTTCATATATTTTCCTCAAGGCAGGCTTCGCAGGCATCCCTGGAAATGCGGCATCCTTTCCGTCTGATGTTTCGGTTACCCGGTACGGTGATGCTTCCTGTCGTTCGTCCATCACCCAGGCACTGCGCGCGGAGTCAATCATGGCCAGTTCATCGGCCGGCAGGGAAATGCTTTTCCCGGGAAGGCAGAACGGGATGACCCAAACCAGGTTGAGCAGCACGAGCAGGAAAAAAATGCCATTTCTTTCCCCTTTTGAGAACACAAAAAAGGGAAGGATGTGCTTGCGGAAAATTGAGTGAACGCCCATGGTGCGAATATCCGGCTGCGGGGATGCATCCCCGGGGGCTTTTACACGCTGCGCCGGCAGAATAAACCACCTGTCTTAGGTTGACATCTGCATGGCGTACCTGCCGGGATTGGGCGATTTTTTTGGCGTGGAAAGCGCCCGTATCAACCGTGAAGGGCCATGCATTAAAGGTCCAGCGAAACCTGTAACCCGTCATAGGCCAGCGCGATCCCTGCTGGCAGATCGCGACTCACTTCTTCGTGCAGTCCCAACTGGTGGCTGATATGGGTGAAATATGCCCTGGGTACTTCCAGTTCCTGTACCAGCGCGATGGCTTCATCGAGATTGAAATGGGAAATATGTTTTTCCTTGCGTAGCGCGTTCAGGACCAGAATGGAAGATCCGCGGATTTTCTGTTTTTCTCTTTCTTCCAGTCGGTTTGCATCGGTGATGTAGGTGAAGTTCCCGAAACGGAAGCCATGCACGGGCATTTTCAGGTGCCATACTTCAATCGGCGTTACCGGTATGTCACCCACCTGGAATGGGGTCAAATCGATCGGGTGCAGGTTCAGTTCCGGTACGCCGGGATAACGGGTATCGCTAAACGCATAATAGAAATCCCTGCGCAGGGCCTCCTCGGTGAGCGAGCCTGCATACACATCCATCGGCTTGCCGGAAAAAAAATTAAACGCCCGTACATCGTCCAGGCCCGCGATATGGTCTTTGTGGGGGTGCGTATACAGGACGGCGTCCAGGTGTCGGGTTTCCGAACGAAGCATCTGGTAGCGGAAATCGGGCGTGGTATCAACAACCAGCCGGGTCTGTTCCGTTTCAACCATCACACTGCTCCGAAGCCTTTTATCCCGCCGGTCCGCAGACAGGCACACGGCACAGTCACAGCCGATCATCGGGACGCCGCTGCTGGTACCCGTTCCGAGAAAAGTGACCTGGAGCCTGGGCAAGGGAGATACTTATGGGTTTTGTGAGGATGAAGCGATTCCGGCCATGGTTTCCTCGTAGACCTTGCGGCTCTCCGGGGTCAGCGCGAGGGGATCCACCTGCAGGGAAGGAAGCAGGTCGATCACGGTATTGATCCTCCCTTCGGTTTGCAGGAATTTATTGAGTACCACAACTTTTCGTGATTCAAGGATACAATAACCGCTTTGGAAAGTGCCGCGCTCGTACCGAAGCACATAGCCTGCTTCTTCCACCATCTTTTCCAGCTTTGAAAGGGTCGGTGCATTATAGCGGATCGTCATGCGTGGTTTTTGGCAAATGTACAAAAAGAGGCCCCGGGACTCCGGCCGGTTTTGCGGAAACTTGTCTACATTGAACAACCTATTTGTGTATAATAACCCATGATGGAATCTTACCAGGAAACGGAATTGGCGGTGGTCGGCGCGGGATATGCGGGGCTCACCGCGGCTTCGCTGGCCAGGCAGGCGGGCAAACAGGTTGTATTGGTGGAAGCCCGGGACCGGGTGGGCGGAAGGGTGTGGACAGATCATTTCCCGGACGGCACCTATATCGACCGTGGGGCGCAGTGGGCGGGTCCGGGCCAGGACAGGTTCTATGCACTCGCCCGGCAAACCGGGGTGGATACTTTTCCCACGCACGATGAAGGGATGAGCCTGCTGTGTATGGATCAACGGATGAAAAAGTACAAAGGCCTGATTCCTCCTTTACCCCTCCCGGCTTTGCTTAGCCTTGATTTCGCCATCAAGAAAATGAACCGGCTGTCCGCCGGCATCGATCCTTCCGCACCCTGGAACCATCGCCGGGCCCTGGAATGGGATGGTATGACACTTGGCGGCTGGATGCGGGCTCAACTGAAAAGCCGCAAGGCCCACAGGCTTTTTACCATAGCCATGGAGGCGATCTTCGCTGCCAACCCGGATGAGCTCTCCTTCCTGTTCAGCCTGTTTTACACCCGTTCAGGAAAAGACCTGGACACCCTGATGAATATCCGCAACGGGGCGCAACAGGACCGGTTGATGGGCGGGGCAGACCTGCCTGCCCGCAGGCTTGCTGAAGCGCTGGGTGATTCCGTCCGTTTGCAGGCGCCAGTGCGTATGGTGCGCGCTGACGATACATCCGTGGAGGTCTGCGGCGATGGTTTCAAGATCAGGGCCAAAGCACTCATCATCGCGATCCCGCCTTCGCAGGTTCTCAAGATTCGCTTTGAACCCGGGCTGCCGGTGATGAAAACACAGCTGATGCAACGCATGCCCATGGGCTGTGTCTGGAAATGCTATGCCATCTACGATAAACCATTCTGGCGGGCGCAGGGACTCAACGGGCTCGTGGCCACAGATTTCGGCTATACATCACTGGTATTTGACAATTCCCCGCGAGACGGTGAGAAGGGCATCCTGATGGGGTTCGTGCTGGCAGACAAAGCAAGGGCCTTTTCCAACCTGCAAGAAACGGAGCGAAAGGCCTCCATCCTGTCTTCCCTGGCCAGGTTCTTCGGTCCGGCAGCGTCCAACCCTCTCCTGTATACAGACCAATGTTGGGCGACGGAGGAATGGAGCGGTGGTTGTTATACCGGGATCATGGGCCCGCATACCATGACGGCATTCGGCCCTGAACTGCGCCGGCCTACCGGCAGGATTCACTGGGCCGGGACGGAAACGTCTGATATCTGGAACGGCTATATTGATGGGGCGATCCGCTCCGGTGAGCGTGCCGCCGCCGAAGTGCTCGCCTACCTTTGAACAGTCCTTGCCGAAAAAGCCAAACCTTGTATCTTCATCGCTCCAAGGATTCGACCCATGCAAAGAGGCTTCAGGATTTTTTCCATCATACTGGCGATCGTTCTCGCGATCTATTTTTCCTGGTCGAAGACCGGCCGGAAAAGTCCTTCGCTGGATGTGCAGCCCCATATCGACAGCCTGTACGTGCTCAACGCGGATGCCGGCAAGGGGAATATTGTGGGGATCAATCCTTTTATGGTCCCGCAGGATTATGCCAGCGCCGGTCATTTCCAGGCAAAGCTGGAATCCTACCTGCAGGCGGCGCAGCTCGAGGGCTGGCTAACGCCCAGAACGGTGGTGCTTTTCCCGGAATATATCGGGACATGGCTGGTGGCGGCAGGTGAGAAAAGCAGCATCTACCAGGCGAATTCGGTCAGCGCGGCGATGACGACCATGGTGGGGTCCAATATTTTTTCCTTCCTGCGCAACTGGTTCATGGCCCCCGATGAAGCGGAGGACAAGGTTAGACACAGTGTTTTCGCCAGCAAGGCGGAGAATATGGCCAGGATATACCAGGATGTTTTTGGAAAACTGGCCTCCAAATATAAGGTCACCATCGTGGGCGGCTCCATCCTGCTGCAAAACCCGGTGGTTTCCCGGAACCGGATCCGGATTAAAAACGGGCCTATTTACAATGTTAGCGCCGTCTTCAACCCGGATGGCAGCATGCAACCGGAACTGGCGATGAAATCTTTCCCGATCGATGATGAAAAACCATTCATGGTGAGCAAACCGGTAGAAGCCATTCCCGCGTTCAACCTGCCGGTAGGTAAAACCAGCGTGGTGATCTGCGCCGATGCCTGGTACCCCGAAACCTATAAAGCCATCCAACGGAACCAGTCGGCCATAATCCTGGTGCCGTCCTATACCCTGTCTGACAAATCCATGGATAAGCCCTGGGGAGGTTATAGCGGGCATGCGAGGCCGCCGGATGTAGACAGCCTGGATATCGGTAAAATCAGCTTACGCGAAGCCTGGGTTAAATACACCCTGCCTGGCCGCATCAAATCATCGGGCGCGCAATATGGCATGAACGTTACCCTTCGCGGAAAACTCTGGGATCTCGGCAGCGACGGTGAATTCATCGCCGTTACGCCGGACAGTGTGTATACAGGACAGAAGGTAGAGGGGGGGAGTATGGTTTGTTTATATATCCGGTAATCAAAAAAAGTGAGATGTACGATTGTAGAAGTACGAAGTGATCGGATCAGGACTTCGGCCTTCGAAGATCTAAAATTCAACTTTACTTGCTCGACATTCGCACCAGCGGCACAATCATTTCCTCCATTGAAATTCCACCGTGCTGGAACGTGTTTTTGTAATAGTTCACATAGTAATTGTAATTGTTCGGGTAGCAGAGAAATCCATCCTCCCTGGCAAAGATGAACGCGGAGTTTACCGAGGGGGTAGGAAGCCCGGCCTGGCGCGGATCACGGAAGGCAAGTACATCGCGCGCATCGTAATTCAGGTTTCGCCCATGCTTGTAGCGCAGGTTAGAGGTTGTCTGTTTATCGCCCACCACTTTATACGGTGTTTTCACCCGCACACTCCCATGGTCTGTTGTAATGATGAGGTTGATTTTTCGGTCAGCGATCTTTTTCAGGGCCTGGTACAGCGGCGAGTGTATAAACCAGCTTGCCGTCAGGCTGCGATAGCTCACTTCATCGCTGGCGAGTTCTTTCAGCACTTCCATTTCCGTTCTCGCATGGCTGAGCATGTCCACAAAATTGTATACCACGATGCTCAGGTCATGATTGAGCAGGTTATGCGCCTGTTCCACCAGTTTGTGGGCATCCTGGTTATTGACCACCTTATGATACGAAAAGCGCACATCGTCCCGCTTCAGCCGCTTTAGCTGCGCGCGGAAAAACTCCTCTTCATGGAGGTTCTTTCCACCCTCCTCTTCATCATTCTTCCACTGCGAGGGGAAATTCTTTTCAATGTCCACGGGCATCAGCCCGGCGAACATGGCATTCCGGCAATATTGCGTGGCGGTGGGTAGAATACTGTAATAGGTTTCTTCTTCCTGCAGGCGAAAGGTTTCGGAGATAATTGGCTGGATGGCCTTCCACTGGTCGTACCGCAGGTTGTCCACAACCAGCCAGACCAGGGGGACGCCTTTCTCCACGTGGGGCAGCACCTTAAAACGGAACATGGTATGGCTCATGATCGGGGCATCCGTGCTTTTTGGATCTACCCAGGAAGCGTAATGCCGGGAGATGAATTTAAAAAACTCCGTATTGGCTTCGGCCTTCTGGCTCTGGTGCACTTCCTGCATCTCGGGACTGTCGCTTTTCTCCATCTCCAGTTCCCAGTAGGTCAGTTTGCGATAAATGTCCATCCACTCCTGGTGGTCCGGGTTGTTGTTCAGGGCCATGAAAAGGGTTCTGAACTGCTGCTGGTATACCGATGTGGTTTTTTCCGCGACGAGTCTTTTATTGTCGATGATCTTCTTCAGACTCAGCAGCACCTGGTTGGGGTTGACGGGCTTGATGAGGTAATCGCTGATCTGTGAACCGATGGCTTCGTCCATGAGGTTTTCCGTCTCATTCTTGGTGATCATCACCACGGGCAGCTGCTGGTTGATTTCTTTGATTTTGGAAAGCGTTTCAATGCCGGTGATGCCAGGCATTGTTTCGTCCAGCAACACAACGTCCACGGGATGCTCCCGGAGGAAATCAATCGCGTCGAAACCATTGGTACGGGTATGTACTTCATACCCTTTGTTCTCCAGGAACATCTTCTGACTCTGGAGACTCTCCATCTCATCGTCCACCCACAGGATTTTTGCCAATGCCATAAATTGCAGTTACGGGTTTAGGGTTCAATTGCTGGTCCATGCCTGTCGCGGGCGGACCGGAGGGTTGTAGCTGCCTTATTAACGCCATGGAAGCCGTAATCGTACATTTGGTTGCGGCTGCAGGCAGCAAGGCTTCGCCCGCTGATAAAGTTAGATATTACGTCCTCGGCTTCTTACCTTTAGGGTTTCCCGCCGGGAAATTTTAACAAATATAGGCGCATGGCCTTTCGTAAAATCATCAATGATCCCGTTTACGGCTTTATAACCGTGGACGATCCGCTTATTTACCGCATCATTTCTCATCCATGGTACCAGCGATTGCGCCGCATCAAACAGATGGCCCTGTCCCACCTGGTATATCCCGGAGCCGTGCATTCGAGGCTGCACCATTCCCTGGGCGCCTTTCACCTCATGACCCTCGCCCTGGCTGAACTGAAAGCCAAGGGTGCCGACGTTTCGCCGGAAGAGGAGCAAGGTGCCCGGATTGCCATTCTCCTGCACGATATCGGCCATGGGCCATTTTCCCATGCGCTGGAAAAAGTGGTGATCGAAGAGATGGACCATGAAACCCTCTCACAGCTGATCATGGAGAAAATGAACGAAGAATGCGAGGGAAAACTGGACACCGCCATCGCCATCTTCCGAAACCGCCACCCTAAGAAATTCCTGCACCAGCTGGTCAGCGGGCAACTGGATGTTGACCGGATGGACTATCTCACCAGGGACAGTTTCTTTACGGGGGTCAGTGAAGGCACCATCGGCTACGACCGGATCCTGAAAATGCTGATCGTCCACCAGGGCGAACTGATGGTGGAAGAAAAAGCCGTTTACTCGATCGAGGAATTCCTGGTGTCCAGGCGGCTGATGTACTGGCAGGTGTACCTCCACAAAACCGTGCTGAGTTCGGAAATGATGCTGGTGAAAATATTTGAAAGGGCCAGGCATATACACCACCAGGGGGATACCAAAGTGGTATTGGACGACGTCCTGTCTCTCTTCCTGTTCAGCAGCTTGCAGGGTCCATTAAAGGAGCACCTGGAACTCTTCTGCCAGCTCGATGATACAGACGTCATTGCCGCCATCAAGAAATGGAGCCGGCACCCAGATCGCATCCTTTCATTTCTTTGCCGTTCCATCCTGGACAGGAAACTCTTCAAACTGAAACTGCAAACGGACCCGATCCCGGAAGAGGAATTCGGTAAGATCCATGCCATGGTTCGCAGGGAATGGAATATTGATGCGGCCGATGCCGGATACCTGGTATTTACGGGGGAAGCGGAGAACAGCCTGTATAACCCTTTTGATGAACGGATCAATATCCTGTTCAGGGACGGGAGCATCCGGGACATCTCCCAGGTTGACAATGCCCTCATCCACCAAAAGCTGTCCGAACCGGTAAAAAAATTTTACATTTGTTTTCATCGTACAGAATCAACCCGGTAATGTCCTGGTTGTCCGACCCTATGAACTCGGGAAGAACAAGGCTCTTGCTTTATCACAGGCTTTCCATGAGAGCCAGAAAACAATGAACCGATATGCAATTCAGCGCGGCGCAGATAGCTTCCCTGATCGAAGGAAGGATTGAAGGAGATCCTGAAGCAACGGTTGGCTCCTTTGCCAAAATCGAAGAGGCCGGGCCGGGTCAGCTAGCCTTCCTGGCCAATCCCAAATACGAAGAGTACCTGTATTCCACCGGCGCTGCCGTGGTGATCGTCAACGAATCCCTGGAACTGCGTAGCGAGATCAATTCCACCCTGATCCGGGTGGCTGACGCATACAGCGCCTTTGCCATGTTGTTGCGCAAGTACCAGCAAATGGTTACCCAGCAGCTTTCCGGCATTCAGCAACCCTGTTATATATCGCCCACCGCCACCATTGGAAAACACGTGTATATAGGGGCTTTTGCCTATATCGGCGATCATGTAACGGTGGGTGACAATACCAAAATTTTTCCCCAGGTGTATATCGGCAACAATGCCCGAATCGGCCATGACAGCTTTCTGCACCCGGGCGTTAAGATTTATCACGATTGTGTTATTGGCAACCAGGTAACCATCCATGCCGGCACCGTCATCGGCAGCGATGGGTTCGG
>JALOMP010000112.1 GCA_025455365.1 Chitinophagaceae bacterium
CGGCGTCAATATCACGGAGATGAAAGCCAATACGCTGATTGATTTCCGGCTCCATAATATCGGCTTCGTGTTCCAGAGTTATAACCTGATCCCCGTGCTCACGGCGCGGGAGAACGTGGAATTTATCATGCTGCTGCAAAAAAGGCCAAAGGAGGAAAGAAACCGGCGCGTCCTGGAATTGCTGGAACAGGTGGGATTGAAGGACAAGGCAGACAAGCGTCCCGCGGAACTCTCCGGCGGCCAGCAACAGAGGATTGCCGTAGCCCGCGCCCTGGCGCCCAAGCCCCGCTTTATCCTGGCCGATGAACCCACCGCCAACCTGGATTCGGCCAGTGCCTCAAACCTGCTGGACATCATGGACAGGCTCAACCGGGACGAGAAAATTACCTTTATCTTCTCTACGCATGATCAGCGGGTGATAGACCGCGCCCGACGCGTGATTACACTGGAAGACGGCAAGCTGGTGTCGGATACCGCGAACCTAACGTAAATGCGCCCGCGCCATACGATATGGTGGTTTTTCATCATCCTGTGCATGCGCGGCAACGCCCAGGAACAAAAAGAACATGCTTTTCAGTTCAGGGGATATGTCAAGGACCTGCAGACATTTACGTTTGCCGGCGGATTTGATTCCACCGACTGGGTGCAGATGGTGCACAACCGGTTGAATTTTTCATACCGTTTTTCTGAAACCTGGAGTGCGCGGATGGAAATCAGGAACCGGATTTTCGTCGGCAGCCAGGTAGAGGAAACGCCCGGCTTTGGAGAAAATATCGATGCGTATCCCGGGTATTTCGACCTCTCCAAAACCTGGGTGGACACGGGCGCATGGGTGGTGCATTCGGTAATCGACCGCCTGTCTGTGAAATACGCATCCGGGAAATGGGAACTGGTGGCGGGAAGGCAACGGATCAATTGGGGCGTGAACAATATCTGGAACCCGAACGATATTTTCAACGCATATAATTTCCTCGATTTCGACTACGAGGAAAGGCCGGGCAACGATGCGGTGCGGGTTCAGTACTTTCCGTCCGGAAGTACATCGATCGATTTCGCGTACAGGCCCGGACGTAAAACGGGCGAGTCCATTGCCGCCCTGCGGTATGGGTTTAACCGGAAGAACTATGACTGGCAGGTGATTGCCGGGCTGTACCAGCGAGATGTAATGGTGGGTGCCGGATGGGCAGGCAGCATCGGGAAGACCGGTTTCAAAGGGGAGTTCAGCTATTTTCATCCCACCCAGGACTGGACAGATACGCTCGGGGCGGTGAGTTTTTCATGGATGGCCGATCAGACATTCAAGAACGACTGGTATCTCGGTTTTTCATACCTGTATAACAGCCAGCCCGTTGCGTACAGCGGCGGGGGCATATTCACCAGCAACCTGTCTGCAAAATCCCTCTTTCCTTTTCGCCACAGTTTCTATACGGGCGCAAACAAGCGCTTCAATCCGGCCTGGCAGGGAAGCATGGCTGTCATTTATTCCCCAACCAACCATACGCTGATTCTTTTTCCTGTGTTGGCGTACAATGTGAGCAGCCAGTGGGATATCGACCTTACCATGCAGGCATTTTTTGCGGAAGGGAAAAATGGTTATGGAAGCCAGGGTTCTGCTGTTTTCCTGCGGGCCAAATGGAGTTTTTGATGGCAACCAACGGGTTGTACCACATCCCGGCAAGCCGGGGTCATGGATTTATTTCCCTGATTTTAATGTTGCGGAATGATACCCCTTTCGCCCAGTTCTGGAGGGCGATTTTTCCGCTGGTCGCTTTTCCAAACATCGGGAACTTACCCAGGCTGCTACCTTCAACCAACGTTTTCCATTGGTCGCTTGTAAAATCCACTTCCGCAGACTGCACGCCATTCAGCCAAAACATCACCTTACCGTTCACTTGCTGTATCCGCGAAACATTCCATTCTCCAAAGGGTTTTGTTTTCGCATCATGTTGCGCTGGCACCAGGCCATAGAGCGCGCCTGCCTGGCGCTTGGGTTCGTCCTTGTTGTGATCGGTGGCGTTGAGGTTATCATACAGTTGATATTCAGGACCGGTTGTCCATGCGGTTGCATTGGCAGTATCTTCCTGCACATTGATGAAAACCCCACTGTTGCCACCCTTCGAAATTTTCCACTCAAATGTCAGTTCGAAGTCCTGGTAGGAACGGTCGGTGACGAGATCACCAAAAGCCACATCCTTTGCTGCCGGATCACAGGTTAGTTCTCCGTTTTGGACGGACCATACCGATGGAATATTGCCTTCATTGTATATGTGCCACCCGTTTGTGGTTTTTCCATCGAACAGGAGCTGCCAGCCTTCATCCGTTTCCCGTCCTGACAAGGTATTGGGCTGCGAGGCTTTGTCAGCACAGGAAAAAAAGGAAAAGGCGAGGTACAGACAGGAGGCAATAAGCGTCAATCGGTTCCGGGTCATCATTGGTTTGTTTTGAAGATATGTCCTTTGGCGGGACTAGATTCATGGTACGCCATGAGATTCCTCTATCACTGGCTGCTTTTCGGTGGCTGCTGTTTGGCTTTTTGCTTTTCCTGTTTCTTGAAATACCCCTTAAACAGCCAGTTGTGTTTCATGGCTTCCATATTCTCGTTGAATGATGCGGTGCCTTTTTCAACATTCTGCAGAGACCGGCTGATGTTGCCGGCCAGGGCGGTATCCTTGAGCACAAGGTTTACACTCCCATCGCCCTGTTGTATTTCATGGTCGATATTTTCGGTGATCTTGTCCAGGTCTTTTGCCAGCTTGTTTGCATTCCGGACCACTTCGTCGAGTTGTTCAATCGTTTGCTGCAGGCTGAGCGACATGGCGCTGTCCCGCAACAGGATGCCTGCATTGCCCTTGCCTGCTTTCACGTCTGCTACCATGTAGCGAATGTCCCTGGTCATGATCTCTGCATTGCTTGTGGCCGTTTGCAGGTTATGCGCGGTTTTACGAAGGGAGATATCCAGGCTGCTGTCGGCAAGCAATTTCCAAAGACCCTGGCTGTTGTTGATGCGTGTCACGGTCAGTTTCAGTCCTTCGGAAATCGTGCCAATGTTTTCGGATGTGCCCGAAAGGGTGCGCAGGATATCGTCGAAGTCCACGGCCTTGCGGGAGGGCAGCAGGTCGCCATCCTTCGCATATTCAGCGTCGCCGGGCTGTGGAATGATGTTGATCACCTTGTTTCCCATGAGCCCGTCGGCACCGAGGCTGGCCAATGCGTTTTGGCGGATCACTTCTTTCATGTTTCGTTTGATGAGCATGCGCACTTCCAGCACCGTGTCGCTGACGATCGTCATTTCCTGCACGGTACCTACTTCGATGCCCGCATACCGTACGTTGTTGCCGGTGCGAAGGCCCGACACGTTTTCAAAATGCGCCCGCAGGGTATAGTGTGAGCCAATCAGGTGCTGGTTCTTCCCGATCAGGAAAAGTGCCAGCAGCAGGAGTGCCAGGCCAGAAATGACGAATATCCCGAGTTGTACGATATTTTTCCGTTGGGCAGGCATGGTTCAATTTATTCAAAAAATTGTTTAATCACCGGATCAGCCGATGCTTTTAGTCCGTCAAAACTGTCCAGGGCATGACATTTCCCTTCGATGAGCACGGCAATTTTGTCGGCAGTCCGTTCAACGCATTTCATATCATGTGAGATGATCAGTGAACTGGTCTGGTATTTGGCCTGTAGTTCCACCATCAGGTCGGAAATTTCCTTGCCGGTAATGGGATCGAGGCCGGTCGTTGGTTCGTCGTACAGGATGATTTCCGGTTTGAGGATGAGGGTCCTGGCCAGGGCGATGCGCTTGCGCATACCTCCCGACAGTTCAATGGGCATCATGTCAACGGTATGGGCCAGTCCCACGTTGTCGAGCGCTTCCATGACCATCTCGTTGGCTTCCTGCTGGCTGAGTTTGATCCAGTGCCTGCGCATGGGGAATTCCAGGTTTTCCCTGACGGTCATGGAGTCATACAAGGCATTGCTCTGGAAGAGAAAGCCCACTCTTGCCCTCACCTGGTCCAGTTCATCGTGGTTTAGTTCGGTCACGTTCTGTCCGAAGACCTGTATTTCTCCATCGTCAGGCCTCAGCAAACCGATGATGCATTTGATCAGTACGGATTTGCCGGATCCGGATTTGCCCAGCACCACGATATTCTCCCCCTTGTGCAGGTCCAGGTTGAAACCGTCCAATACAACGTTGTGCCCGAAACTTTTCTTTACCCCGCTGATCCGGATCACTGTTTCCTGGCTGGCAACCGGCGGGCTTTCTCGCGATATCGTTGTGGTGTCCGTCATGTTATGAAGTAAAGCCGAGCAGGTCTGTGATCTGCACTGCCACCAGGTCTATCAGGAAAATCAGGAAGGAAGAAATCACTACCGTTGCATTGGCGGCACGGCCCACACCCTCCGTGCCCTTGGTTGAATGGTATCCCCGGTAACAGCCTACCATGCCCACGGCAAAGCCGAAGAATAACGTCTTGATGAGCGATGGAATGATGGCGCTGAACGGAAGCCATTGAAAGATCTGGCCGAAGAACAGTTCAAAACTGATCTGTCCCTTGATGTTATAGCCGATATATGCGCCTAACAAAGAAATGCTGCAAGACATGATTACCAGGAGCGGCAGCATCAGGCTGGTGGCCAATACCCTTGTTACCACGAGGTATTTAAACGGGTTGGTTCCGGAAACCTCCATGGCATCGATCTGTTCCGTCACTTTCATGGATCCCAGTTCGGCCCCAATCCCCGAACCGATCTTTCCGGCGAAAATCAGCGCGGTAATCACCGGTCCAATTTCGCGGATCACGGAATCCGCCACGATGTAGGGGAGTTCGAATTCAACGCCGTAGCGCAGCAACGGCGGCCGCAGCTGGATCGTCAGTACCAGTCCGAGGATGAAGGCCGTTAAGCCAACCAGGGAAAGAGACTTGTTGCCGATCAGGAAACACTGCCGCAGGAATTCCTGGAATTCATACCGCGGTTTAAAACCTTCCGTAAAAAACTTCCCTGTGAACCGGGCGATATGCCCGGTTTCCTCGAAGAAGAATTTCATTTTGGGCGGAATGGTCAAGGGCATGTTTCTATAAATATCGGCTTTGTACGCGGTTCCTGCGCTGAAGGCCATCATCCGCCGCAATGATTCTTGTCAGGTGGGCCATAGGGGAGTGGCAGACCGCAAAAAAACATACTTTCGGGCGCATGGCCCTCCTGAAACGACAGTTGAACCCAGCCTATACCAGGCATAACCGTGTACAGCTCGTTCACGGGGGCGCCGAATATTTCCAGCACCTTGAATCGCTGATTCGGGGCGCGTCCCATTCCATACACCTGCAGACCTATATTTTTGAAGAAGATCGGACCGGCTCCAGGATCGCGGAAGCGCTGATCGATGCAAGCCTTCGGGGCATCGATGTCTACATGCTGCTGGACGGCTACGCTTCCAGGCAACTGCAGGATCGCTTTGTACAGCGACTCCGGCATTCGGGTATCCGTTTTCGTTATTTTGAGCCCGTTCTCAAGTCAAACAGTTTTTACTTCGGCCGCCGGTTGCACCACAAGGTTATCGTGGCAGATGGATGCCGGGCGATGGTGGGCGGCGTCAATATTTCCGATCGCTATAATGACCTTCCCGGTGACCCGGCCTGGCTCGACTGGGCGATACAGGTGGAAGGAGAGGCCGCCGCGGAACTTCACCGCCTCTGCGTCCGGCTCTGGGTTAAGTTCCCGGTTGAGTCAAAGAAAATCCTGGCACGGGACCGGCCTTTTGTTCCGGACATGACATTGAACTGCCAGGTCCGGATCCGGCAAAACGACTGGGTTACCAGGCGAAATGAAATCACCCGGAGCTACCTGCAGATGCTGAGCGAAGCGGAAAAGGATATCATCATCATGTCCAGTTACTTCCTGCCCGGCCGGATGTTCAGACGGTATCTTTCCCGTGCTGCCCGCAGGGGCGTTCGGATCCGGTTGGTCCTGGCCGGCACGTCCGACGTGAGGATCGCAAAGCACGCTGAGCGATATATGTACCGCTGGCTGTTCAAAAACCGGATTGAAATTTACGAGTACCCGCACAATGTGCTGCACGGCAAAATCGCCGTATGCGATGGCAAATGGATCACCGGGGGATCTTACAATGTCAACAACATCAGCGCGTACGCCAGCATTGAACTGAACCTTGACGTACAGGATGAAGGATTCGCCTCCATGGTGCAATCAACCCTGGAAGAAATTATTCGCACCCAATGCATCCGGGTAACGAAGGATGATTACCTGACTTCATTTCACCTGTTTTCCCGGGTTGTACAGCGACTGTCCTATGAAACTATCCGGGTTATTTTTTTCCTGTTTACGTTTTATTTCAGGCAGCGGTAGCAATTTGGTTCATGGTTCATGGTTCATAGTTCATGGTTCGTGGAACGGGAATATCGACAAGGTATTTGGACATTGGATTATGATGGAAGTTTTTTTTCATCAACACCACGAACCATGAACCACGAACCATGAACTATCTTATCACTTCCCCCCAATCCGCTTCACCAATGCCCCTACCGCCCGCCGGTCCCAGCGCGCGAAGCGTCCACGCTGCACCACCAGGTCGTTGTCGTCCCTATGGCCCAGGTAATAGTGGAACACAAATTCTTCTTTTGGGTACATCCAGCCGATGATCTGGCCGAAGCGAAGATCATTGAATACCAGGGTATCGCCCCTTTGTTCGGCTGTAAAGAAACCCTGGGAGAAGCGTTTGAGCAACTGGACTTCCTCATGGTCATCCACCCTGTCCAGCAGGTGCTCGTTACGGGGAAAGTATTGCAGGTCGAGGCGCGGGGTCCGGTCGAAGACGGACCGGTATCCCGTGTAAAAGCCACTGCTGTCTTCCAGGACAATGTACCATAGCCAGTTATTGAGGGCAACGGGCGTGGTCATATGCCTCCTGAACGATATACCCTGCGCACGGGCAAGGTTTTCCACGGACTGGTGAACGGTCAGTTTATTGATGACGGTATACCCGAAATAGAACAGGGAACAAAGCATGCCGAGTTTTGCCCAGCGAACCCGGTGCCGGTGATCAGACCTGAGCAGGAGCAACATGAAGAAGGCAAGGACGGGCCCGATGGAGAAAAACGGATCAGCCACGTATATGCTGTTGAAGGATATGCGCCTGTTTGAAAAAGGTTCAAACCAGCCTACACCGTAATTATTGCAGGCATCCAGGAGCAGGTGCACGAGGATCTCCGCCCCGAAGAAAAGGACCCATTTTTTCAGGGCGATATTATGCGGGCGGTGCCATCGCTCAGCCGTGATGCCCAGGAAAAACGCGGCAAGACCCATAAAAAGGAAGGAATGGGTAAAACCACGATGCGCCAGCAGGTTGTGGGCCGTGTCCATCCAGAACGACGCGATGAAATCCAGGTCGGGGACGGATTGCGCCAGTGCGCCCCAGAGCATGGCCTTGCGTCCGAGTTTCCGGTCGAGCATCCATTCCCCGATACAGGCTCCCAGTGCGATATGTGTCAGAGAATCCATCCTTATGTCAATGTACTCATTTTCATGGCATCCCGTACAATCCGCCGCAACCCGGTGTCCTTGAACCGAATACCTATATTTGTCGCATGGAAATGCTTTGGATCATACTGGGAGTGGTCCTCGTGATCCTGGGAATACTTGGCAGCATCTTTCCTTTGCTGCCCGGGCCACCCCTCTGTTACCTGGGCCTCCTCTTGCAGCAGTTTCGTGCTGAAAAGCCTTTTTCCGTCCAGTTCATGCTGGTATGGGCTGTCATCATCGGGGTGGTGATCCTGCTGGATTACCTGGTTCCCATTTACGGTACAAAGAAGTTCGGGGGAAGCAAATACGGGATTTGGGGTTGTACACTGGGATTTATCGCCGCGTTCTGGATGGGGCCCCTGGGGATCATATTCGGACCCTTCATCGGGGCGTTCATCGGGGAATACATCGCCCAGAAGGATTCTACGCAGGCCATGCGGGCCGCCATTGGTGCCTTTACCGGCTTTCTTTTCGGGACACTCATTAAGCTGGTTACCAGCCTCGTGATGGGATATTACCTGCTGGTCAGTATCTAGGCGATAAATCGCTTACCCGGTTAAACCGAAACGTTCCGGTATTGTTATGGATAGTACCCGTACTCAAGACTCACTACTAATGACTGCATATATGGGTGTATTAAGGCAAATGGCAGAATATCTGTACCTGAAGAAAAGGGATCCGAACAGCCCGAATTCCCAGTGGGTTCGTTATATGCATGGAATCAACCGGATATCCCTGCTCCTTTTTATTTTCGCAATCATCGTTCTCATCGTTAAGCTG
>JALOMP010000113.1 GCA_025455365.1 Chitinophagaceae bacterium
CAGTGAGTGTTGTGAACATTGCGGTGAGTTCCGAGCTGAATGGCCGGACCACGCTGACCTTCTACGACATGAACGGCAGGCCTGTGATGACGGATGTGTTCACCAAGGCATCCCGGAAGGCGGTTCGCCAGGTCAACATCGCCCGTTTGCCGAAGGGCACCTACGGTATCCTGATCCAGGTGGACCAGGCAGAGAAGGTGGTGGAGAAGCTGGTGAAGTACTAGGCGCCACCTGTATACAGACAAAAAACCTCAACGGAGGCGGAGAATCATCCGCCTCCGTTTATTTTTGTGGAAATTTGCGTATCGCCCAGGCTCATCCCATATTGTCCAATCCCATCGAATACCTCAAGGGCGTAGGGCCTTTACGGGCAGACATGCTTAAAAAAGAACTGGGCATCCATACATTCGGGGACCTGCTTGATTTTTACCCTTACCGTTACGTTGATAAGACGAGGATCCGGAACATTGCTGAAATCAATCCGCGGACGGAATTCATCCTTCTATCAGGCGTGGTCACCAAGGTTGAAACGGTGGGTGAGAAGCGAGGCAAGCGACTGACAGCCCTTCTTTCAGACAGGACGGGACAGCTGGAACTGGCCTGGTTCCAGGGTATCCATTGGGTTCAGAAAACCCTGGTGCCCGGAGGACGCTACCTGGTGTACGGACGGCCTTCATTTTTCATGGGACGTCCGCAGATGACCCATCCCGAGATCGATTCGCTGCAGTCAGAAGGAGCTGAACCAAGGGAGTTTATGGAACCGGTCTATCCTTCTACGGAGAAGCTGAAAGCCCGGGGACTCAACGGAAGACAGATCGGCAAGCTTACTTTTCACCTCATGAGTCTCCTGGGGGAAAGTGAAATTCCCGAGATACTTCCCTTGCCGATACGCCTGAAATGCGGGCTTCCAGGCCGTTGGGAGGCTTACCGGAACATACACTTTCCCAAAGACCAGGAAGCATGTGATGCGGCCGTGCGGCGCATGAAATTCGAAGAGTTTTTCCTCGCCCAGGTGCGGATGGGATTGATCAGGAGCGGCAGACACCGCTCCTCGAAGGGTGTCATTTTTACGCGCGTCGGAGCGCTGTTCAATGCGTTTTACGCCGAGCATCTTCCTTTCCAGCTGACGGGGGCCCAGAAAAGGGTATTGAAGGAAATCAGGCAGGACACCGCTTCGGGCAGGCAGATGAACAGGCTCCTCCAGGGGGATGTAGGCAGTGGCAAGACGATGGTGGCGCTGATGTCCATGTTGCTGGCTGCCGACAATGGCTTTCAAAGTTGCCTGATGGCGCCTACGGAAATTCACGCGCGACAGCATATTCAGAAAATTACAACCCTGTTAAAAGAACTCCCCGTGAAAGTTGACATACTCACGGGATCAACCCGTGCCAAAGAGCGAAAAAGCATCCTGGCTGCCGCTGCCGATGGTTCGCTGCCGCTGCTCATCGGAACCCATGCCCTCATTGAAGACGCCGTACAGTTTTCGAATCTGGGCATGGTGATCGTGGACGAACAGCATCGTTTTGGCGTTGCGCAAAGAGCCAGGCTTTGGGAAAAAGGGCAGACCACACCGCATGTGCTGGTCATGACCGCCACGCCGATTCCCCGTACACTGGCCATGACCGCTTATGGAGACCTGGACACCAGTATTATAGATGAACTGCCACCGGGGAGGCAGCCGATCGTCACGGTTCATCGCCTCGAGGACAGTCGCCCCCAGGTGATGGAGTTCATCAAACAGGAGATCAAGGCAGGCCGACAGGCTTATATCATTTTCCCCCTTATCGAGGAAAGCGAAAAACTCAACTACGAGAACCTGATGAAAGGGTACGAAAATGTAAAGGCCTGGTTCCCGGAACCGCAATACTGGATCAGCATGGTGCATGGACGGATGAACGCGCAGCAGAAAGACGCCAACATGCAACGCTTCGTTCGCGGCGATACCCAGATCATGGTCTCCACCACGGTGATCGAGGTAGGCGTAAACGTGCCCAACGCCACGGTGATGGTGATTGAAAGCGCAGAAAAATTCGGGCTCAGCCAGCTACACCAGCTGAGGGGACGGGTAGGGAGGGGAACGGAGAAAAGCTTCTGCATCCTGCTGACCGGCAACAAGGTTTCACGGGAAGCAAAAGAACGGCTGGGGATACTGGTCCAGACCAACGACGGTTTCCGGATCGCCGAAAAGGATCTTGAACTCCGTGGCCCGGGAGACATCGAAGGTACCCGTCAAAGCGGGGCGCTCAATTTCCGGCTGGCCAATATTGTGTCTGACCGGCTCCTGCTGGAGGAAGCGCGCCAGGCTTCGGATACCATCCTCGACCAGGATCCTGAACTGCTTGAGCCTGATAACCAGCCGCTAAAGAAGTACCTGCAAAGTGGGACGGCGAGGAACCCATGGAGTAAAATTTCCTGAGTATTAAGGTTAGACAATTAACAAGTCCTATACGATTTATACAGTACTTTTAACATGACGATGAGCCAAACCTACGGATACCGCGTCTTCCTTATCCTACTATTATGGCCGGCAGTTTTCCAGACGGCTTTCTCACAATCGTATTATGCCCTGGACTTTACGGAAAACAAGGGCCAATGGGGCGATCGATTCCAGTACAAATCTGAAGTGGCATTGGGCGCTGTCTTCCTGCACGGCAACGGATTCACCGTGGTCAGGCATCACGAACAGGATTACCGAAACCTCCAGGACAGGATTCATGGCCACGGCCACGAAGAAGGTACGGACCGGCGGGACCGGTCGCCGCTGAAGACGGCATCGGGCAGTGAACGTCCCCCGGACGCAATGCCTGGCCTGAGGTCCCACGCATACCGGGTATATTTTGCGGGCGCCAATCCCAATGCACAACCCGCTGCCACAAAACCCAGCGGGGGATATTCAAACTATTTTATAGGCAAAGACCCGTCCCGGTGGAAATCCAATGTCTATTCCTACCAGGAAATCACTTACCGCAATGTATACCCGAATATTGACGTGCGCTACTATTCGGAAGGCGGTCGCCTGAAATATGACTTCATTGTTCGCCCGGGTGCAGACCTTGGCCGCATACAACTCCGGTATGATGGTGCGGACCGGCTTTCCGTGCGCAACGGAGAACTGGTGGTGGGAACATCCGTGGGCGAAACGCGCGAGCTTAAACCATATTCCTACCAGATCCTCCAGGGAAAAAGACAGGAAGTGGGTTGTCGCTACGAAGTAAAGGGTAACCAGGTGTCTTTCCGGATGAACAAGTATGATCCGTCGGCAACCCTGGTCATTGACCCCACCCTGATTTTTGGCACCTACACGGGTAGCCGGGCCAGTAACTGGGGTTTCACCGCCACCCCCGGCCCTGATGGCAGTTTTTTTGCAGGTGGCATTGTTTTCGGAACCGGGTATCCCATTACTACCGGGGCAGTGCAGCCGGTATTTGGCGGGGGAGACAGGACCGTGGATATCGGGATCACCCGCTTTAGTCCAACCGGCAACGCAAGGATCTATTCGACCTACCTGGGCGGACAGGCGGACGACCTGCCCCACAGTCTTTTCTCCGACGGCGCCGGTAACCTGGTGGTGCTCGGCCGTTCAAGTTCACAGGATTATCCCACCACGATTGGGGATTTCGGATCGGCTGAGGGAACGAATATTATCGTTACAAAACTTAATGCGGGCGGCACTGCATTACTTGGTTCCATCAAGATAGGAGGGGAAGGAACCGACGGTGCAAACATTGATCCGGCCGTATCGCCCACCTGTAATTCGCTGCTTTACAACTATGGTGACAACGCGCGCAGCGAGGTGATCCTGGATGCGGCAAACAATGTCTATATCGTTGCCAGTACGCAATCGGATGATTTTCCCACCCTGAACGCCGTGCAGAACACACTGGGTGGAGAACAGGATGCGGTGGTGGTGAAACTTTCTCCCAACCTCAATACGGTATTTTTTAGTACATACCTCGGCGGGAGCCAGGATGATGCCGGATTTGTGCTCGCCCTGAACCCCGTGAATGGCGACATCTATGTGGCAGGGGCCACGTCCAGCAGCAATTTTCCCGGCAATAAAACGGGTACCATTGGCCCGGCCTTTCATGGAACCGCCGGGGATATTGATGGTTTTGTTGCGGTATTCAATAATAATGGCACCAGCCTGATCCGGTCCACCTACCTGGGAACCAATGCGATCGACTTCGTCTACGGGATACAGTTTGACCGCGTAGGGTTCCCGTATGTGATGGGTATCAGCCTCGGTGCCTGGCCCGTATTGAATGCAGCATATAGCAATGCAGGATCCAAGCAGTATATTTCAAAGTTGCAGCCGGACCTTTCCGCCTATGTCTATTCTACGGTATACGGTTCCGCCAACAGCATACCCAATATTTCCCCCGTGGCATTCCTGGTGGATCGTTGCGAGAATATCTATGTATCGGGCTGGGGCGGACGGCTGAATCCCTGCAGTGCCACCAGTTGTTTTGACACCAAGACGGCGGGAACAACGGGGATGCCCATAACACCGGATGCGATAAAAACGACTACGGATAACCGTGATTTTTACTTTTTTGTCATGGAACGGAACGCGGCCTCCCAATTATATGGATCCTTCATCGGGCAGAGCGGTGGTGAGGGCGATCATGTGGACGGCGGCACCAGTCGCTTTGACCGCAAGGGGGCCATCTACCAGGCCGTCTGTGCCAACTGCCTCGGTAATGATGCCTGTCCGCAATCGCCCATTACCGTACCATTTCCCATTACGCCCGGCGTAGTGGCTCCCGTGAATGGGGCACTGGGTGGCGGCGGCAGCGGCGAATGCAACCTGGCGGCCCTGAAAGTCCAGTTTGAATATGACGGGGTGGGCGCCGGCGTCCAGTCTTCCATTAACGGCGTTGCCAATGACTCCAGCGGTTGCGTACCCCTGACGGTTGATTTCACGGATACTTTGCTGCCCGCGCAAACCTATATCTGGGATTTTGGCGATGGGTCACCGCCCGTTACCACCACGGACGGAACTGCCCGGCATACATACACGGTGGTCGGTTTGTACCGGGTGAAATTGCTCAAGGTTGATAATACAAAATGTATCCCGATCGACTCTTCCTTTAAATTCATCCACGTACGGAATGACGAGGCAACCCTTGACCTGGCAAATGCTAAGGTAGGCTCCTGTGAAAGCCTGCAATTCCGTTTCGACAACCTTTCGATCGCACCACCCGGAAAACCTTTCACCGCCAATGATTTTACCTGGGACTTTGGCGATAATTCCCCCCGTATCACCACGGGTAACGGTTCCGTGACCCACACATTCCCGGCGCCCGGGACCTACAATGTAAAGCTGATCCTCAACGATACTTCCTATTGCAACGGGCCGGATTCCATCACCCGGCAGCTTAGGCTTTCTCCCAATGTGGAAGCAAGGTTTGAGACTCCTGAAGACGGATGCGTCCCATACACGGCAATTTTTGAAAATACTTCGTTGGCGGGACAGACATTTATCTGGGACTTTGGCGATGGTTCCACTTTTACCGGTCCAACGCCTCCTCCGAAGCTCTATGTTTCCGCAGGAACTTATACGGTCCGGTTGATTGCCATTGATCCGGGAACCTGCAATGGCAGCGATACAACCACGCAAACCATCACGGTGCATCCTAACCCGGTGGCGGGATTTACATTCAGTCCCAACCCGGGAAAGGAAAATACACCCACCACCTTTACCAGCACATCCACGGGTGCCTCGCGGTATTCCTGGGATTTTGGCGATGGAACAACCTCGGACCTGCCCAATCCCGTACACCAGTATAACGTAACAGCTACCTTCAATGCATGCCTGGTGGTGAACAACACGTTTGGCTGCGCGGATACGGTTTGCCAGGAGGTCAGTTCCATTATAGTACCTTTCCTCGACGTTCCCAATGCGTTTACGCCCAATGGGGACGGTGTGAACGACCAGGTTTTTGTACGTGGATTCGGCATCGCCAAAATGACGTTCCGCATATATAATCGCTGGGGACAATTGGTATTCCAGTCGGCCAGCCCCAACAGTGGCTGGGATGGCCGTTATAAAGGCGTATTGCAGCCCATGGACGCCTATGGGTATACCCTGGAAGTGGAATTCAGCAATGGGTCGAGGGCAACGAAAAAGGGAGATATCACGTTGCTCAGGTAGGGTGATGTGGGATTTCAAAACACGATATTGAACAACATATGAAATCAGGAATTCCAGGAATACAGAGGAATGGCATGCTGGCCCAACTGGCCGCGAGCGTTATCCTGTTCCTGGTGTTAACGGCAGCAGGATCAACCGTTGCCCGTGCGCAGGACCTGCATTTTTCGCAGTTCTTCCATTCGCCCCTGACCACCAACCCCGCCAATACCGGTTTCCTGCCGGAATCAGACTACCGGCTAGGCGCACACTACAGGAGCCAGTGGTCGAGCATCCCGGTGCCCTTCCGAACCATGAGCATCTTCGGAGACGCACAGGTTTTTAGGGACAGGTTTGAAACAGGCTGGATCGGCCTGGGCGGTGTCATCCTGCATGACAAAGCCGGTTCCGGAAATCTTACGTCAACAAAAATTTATGCTTCGGCCGCCTATCACCAGATGCTGGGCAATACGGGCCTGCTCTCCGCCGGATTCAATATCGGGTGGGCCAACAAGCGGGTGGACATCGCCAAATTCACGTTCGATAACCAGTGGAACGGCCAGTTCTTCGACATCCAGGCCCCCAGTGGCGAAGCATTTGCCGCGAACAACATCAACTACCTCGATGTCCAGTTCGGGCTGAATTATGCCTATTTCCCTACAGATAATATCTATATACATGCCGGGTTTTCCATGCACCACCTGAACCGGCCAAAGGAGACTTTCTTTGTGGAGAAACCGGATTACGACAACCGCATCTCGCCCCGATATATCGCGTTTGCCGATGCCATGATCAAACTCAATGACCAGTGGATCCTTTCCCCCGGGGCTTATTTCAGCATGCAGGCCGAGGCAATGGAACTGGCCATGGGTTTGCATGCCAATTATAACCTGAGTGGCGACGGAGAACAGCAGCTCCTGGCTGGCCTGTATTACCGGGGTGGGGATGCGTTGATACCCATGGTTGGGTACCAGTGGAAAAATGTCCGTTTCATGTTCAGCTACGATGCCACCACATCGTCTTTAAGGAACTATACCAACATTTACGGCGCAACGGAATTCGCCCTGCTGTATAATGGATTGTACAGTGATTACCAGGGCGACAAACGTCAGACCCTTTGCCCCAGCTTCCGTTAAGGAATCGGACCCGTACCTGTTGGAGTTTTCAGATAAAATATAATAACCCTCGAGTCATGCGTTTGACATCTGCCATTCGATCCATCTTCACCGCCGCTATTCTCCTGGCATGCCTTCACGTACAGGCCCAGCAGGAAGCGGAAGAACCCCAAAAGGGATTTGACCCGGAACGCCTTTTCTTCGGTGGAAATTTCGGCCTGAGTTTCGGCGATTACACTTTCATCAATATCACCCCGCAGGTGGGTTACCAGTTTAACCGGTACTTCGCCGCCGGCGGCGGCCTAAGCTTCATCGGTACCGGGTATACGTATCGTGATTACAATGGCGATAAACTGTATAAGGATACCTACAATTCAGCCGGCCTGAACATATTCGGAAGGGTATCGCCCATCCCGTTTCTTTTTATACAGGCCCAGCCCGAATACAATTATACCTGGGGAAAGACCAAATTCTACAACGGCCAGCCAGACATCAAGCTGGACGGCGAATTTGTACCGGTGTTGCTGCTCGGCGCCGGAGCGGTCATTCCCGCGGGAAGAGGCTCGTTCATCGCCATGCTCCAGTACAACGTCATACAAAACGACCGTTCCGTGTACGGGGACAGGCCCTTTCTTTCCTTCGGGTTTAACTTCTGAAACCTGTTACTCCCGGTAACGGATACCTGAGAACCTGAAGTTCCGGCTTTGGCGAGGATCTGCCCGTGATTTTTATTTGTCTTATCTTCCGGCCTTAAACAGCCATTGCATGTCGCCTGTTCTCCTCTTCGGGTTTGTTATCGGGTATTTCCTGCTGCTGCTGGCGGTTGCTTTCATCACATCGCGCAACGCCACCAATGAAAGTTTTTTCATTGGCAACAAGAGTTCCAACTGGATGCTGGTGGCCTTCGGGATGATCGGCACTTCCTTATCCGGGGTTACCTTCGTGTCTGTTCCGGGCACGGTCGGGGATATGGGTCCGGCCGGGTACAAAGCCTTTACCTATTTCCAGGTTGTCATCGGTTACCTGCTCGGTTACCTGGTGATTGCCTT
>JALOMP010000384.1 GCA_025455365.1 Chitinophagaceae bacterium
CCACCAGGTTGTAAAGGGTGGCTCCTTTTTCACGGCCCCTGATCCCACTACTCACCTGGCACCCCATCCGGATCCTCAACCTGCCCCTGACAACCACGGAAATTTGTTCCTCCATGCCGGTGACAAACAGCGGAATCCTGTTGGTCTTATTGCTGACCTGCTCCAGGGCATAGTGTTCATTGAGCAGGGCGAATACTTCGTTCTCTCCACCAAGGGAGTTGAGTTGGGCCTTCGTCAAGCTCACCGACACCGGCATTTCCTTCTTCACAAGGTTGACGATGGCCGGGTTTCCCAACAGCGGACAGTAGACCCGCATCCAATGAACTTGAGGCTGGCCGATGAGCTGGATACAGATGCCCCTTTCAAAAATGCAATATTCATAGCGACCCCTGCGCAGGTTGCTCGTAATCGGGTACCCGTAAGCGGCCAATCCACCGCTGCGCCAGGTCTTGTAAATTTCCCCGCTGATGGCCACGCCGCCGCCGGTGCCGGGGAAGAAAATTATTTCGCCCCATTCGAATATGCTCACAGGATGCCCTTCAGGCGTAAGGGTTTCATCGCTTTTTGGAAAACCCATTTCCCTGCGCTGCATGGCGGCGTATACGTCCACCCCGTTGCGACTCAGAAATTTCCGCAGGATTCCTCCATGCACTTCGAAAGTACCTACGGCATGGTGCGTGTAGATCCGACCGTTTCGGAAATCCTGGTAGTATCCGCCGTACCCGGCTTCCCGGATGGCATCGATACTTGGTCCGATATCGAATCTCCGTGCCCGGAGTTCATTTACTTTTTGGGCGATTTTGGTGGCTGCCACCGATATTGAATCTGGCATGGGTAAGCGTTTGAGTATTGAAGAAATGTTTGCTGCTGCAGACGGTTTCCAAAGCGACGGATCCACGGGCTACATCCAGGTCATGTTTTGCCTCTATGCGAGACTAGCGGGGAATAGGGCCATGCAGGGCATCAGATTGTTTCGCAGGTTTCCTGCTCAATGGTGCTTTAGGGGATATACCGACTTGAAGGCGGTATGCGGAAGATTTTCAGATGCGGAAGGGGTCAATGTAACCTTATGAAGGTAGCTTATTTGACGCGCATGCCAATACCACTTTCGTGGTAGGGCGGGTCTTGTGGCAATTGGATGGAAGACATATCATGCAGCGCAAACATATCACGACGATGATCTTAGCCATACATGGAAGATGATTTTTTGGGACTTTCAAACACGTGCCAGGCCGGGAAAAATAAACGAAAACAAATCCAGAAAAAGCTTACTTTACTCTACGCCTTCCATCGCCATTGTTTTACCCGAACCAGGGGCGAGAAAATGGCTTAAAACGGATAATATGACAAAAAGTATTGATATCAACCTGGAAGGCACCAGGGATGAACTCATCGCCCTTTTCGCTTATCCCAAAGAATTACAGGCGTCCAATTTATCCTCGCTCGAAGAGTATATCGCCCATGCCTTCAACCAGACCCTGGTCCGGGATGGCTATACCGGCGCATGGGCGGAAGTGGTGGTGGTGAAAGACAGCGGGCAGTTTGTGCTAAAAATGTATAGCCCCCGCCACGACCTCGGCAGGTACCAGCTGATCATCCCGGCATTCCTGGAAGCTGGCAGGCTGGCCGTTTCGATTTTCGCCGGCATTGAAAAACAGGTAGAGGAATACGGCAAGGGCCAAATGCGCTTCGTACTCCCGTTCGGACTGTCGATGGCCAACACGAAGTCCATCCAGTTGCTGCACTTCCCTCCCCTCGAGGCATTTGTGTACACTGATTACCTGTACTCCCCCACCAACCGGCGTTGGGAGAACCTGCTGGCTTATAACCATTTTTCCAAAAGCCCGATGACAGAATTGGAAACGATTGTAGACTGCGTACCCATCGCGGCCCCCGGAGGAGACAGCAAGGGTATTGAACCCTTCAACAATAGTTTCACGCCCTATGTGAAGCAAATGCTCAAAGCACGCCTTCGGTACGCGGAGCATCAAAACACACCGATCCTGGGATATGGAGAACCTGTGATGGCCTGGCTGAAAGATGCGTTTCCGGACGTCATCAAAGAGGATCTGAAACCGCTTTCCCTCGTGGAACTCAGCATACTGGGCACTGGCGTCAAGAACCCGGTACTTTGCGCCAACCATCCGAGCAAATACCTGTACTATACGGATGATGACAAGCCTGCCGATGCAGAGACCAAAAAAGAGATCATGACACAGGACCTGATTGCCGCGGGATGGCAGGCCAGGATGGTGCAGCAACCAGGCAGTTCGCCCCATAAAGTGCTCCAGGAAATGAAAGAACACTGGACGGATAATCCACAGGTGCAGGACATCATGAAACAGGAAGACGAAGCTTACGGATATAAATTGAAGTGATGTTTCACTACTTTGGATACGGTCCGCGGCATCATCCGTGGATGGCAACTGAGGTTCAATGTCCAACATTGGTTCCGGCATGAAGGAGGCGTAGGCAATATCCAGCCTACCGGCAACATGTCCGATGTAGTGGAAGGACTCCTGCATGCATGCAGGGACGAAGACCTGGCTTCCCTCGACGCCATGGAATCTTTTGGGAATGGATATGACCGGGTGAGCGTGGACGTTGACACAGGACAGGTAACACAGAAAGCCTTCGCTTATACGGGCCTTCCGGAATTTTTAAACGATGATTGTTTGCCTAGTCGCCGCTACCTGAACATCATCATCAAAGGCGCGGAAATTGCCGGGCTCAGCAAACCCTATATCGACCGGCTCCGCGAGCAGAAGGTTCACGAACCGGATGAATACCCGGAATTTCAATACCCGGCGGACAACGGACATATGTATGACGAGCAAACCCTGGCCATGCATCCCCAGTTGACCGCGCTGGCAGGCGCTGTCTTCGACATGCGGGGTGCCAGGAAGCAACTGGACTGCCTGGGAAGTCTCTTCGGAGGCAAGGATATGACCCTTTTCCACCTCAAACGCCTCGATACCAGCGACGGTACGGAGACCCTGGAGGACGTCAGGCGCGGAAATCTTTCGGCACCGGCGAAAAAATACCTGAATGCTTACCTGCATGAGTACGCGAGGGAATTCAGGTATGCCGGGCGGTATCAATCCCGATAAGAATCCTATCGCAACAAAAAAATGTTTCAACCAAATAAAAACCAAAACCAATCAGCCATGTCTACCTATTTCGAAGCGATGCCACACGGCCCTATCAAGGAGGTGTTGAAAGATGTGTTTTCCGTAACCGGCACCATGAAGAATGAATTTTTTGGTTCCATGTGGCAGTTCAACCGGAATATGACGATCGTGCGTGAAGACGGGAACCTGACCATCCTCAACTCCGTGAGGCTTAACGACGAAGGACTGGCGGAACTCGACCGCCTGGGTAAAGTGGTCAATGTTGTCAGGCTGGGCGATATGCACGGCGTGGACGATCCCTTTTACGTGGATCGATATAAAGCAACCTTCTGGGCGCTTCCAAATATGAAAGTGCAGGAGGGACTGCACATAGACAAGCCACTGGTGGAGGGCGGTGAAATGCCTTTCAAAGGATGTACCTTATTTGAATTCAAAACCGTAAAAAGGCCTGAGTGCATACTGCGGCTCGACCGGGAAGGCGGCATCCTCTTTGCCTGCGACTCCCTGCAGAACTGGGTGGAACCAGACGAGTTCTTTGACGAGCAGACAAAAGCCACCATGCAGAAAATGGAGTTCTTCCAGACAGCCAACCTCGGGCCGGCATGGATGTTTGAAAGCCAGCCCCAGGCCAGTGATTTCACCCGGTTGAAAGAACTGTCTTTCAAACATGTATTCTGCGGTCATGGCTACCCGCTGCTGGATAATGCCCAGGAATTATTTCATAAAAGGTTCAAACAGGTGTTTGATATTTAACGGATGGATGTTAAAAAGGAACTGGATGTGCTCGAAGTCTTTCCCGGGTATGATATCCTGGAAAAGATACATGAGTCATATCCGCATTCCGCTTTCCTGGCAAGAAAGAAGGAGGACGGGTCACAGGTTATCATAAAAACCCTGTCTGACCAGTACCCGAGAAAAGAGAATCTTGCCGGCATACAGCGGGAATACAGGATCATGCGGGACCTCGGCCTGAACGGGGTGATTCGCGTGTACGACCTGATCCCTCATGGCCATGGAAACCTGGCCATGGTGATGGAACGATTCGGTATCTCCCTGAATCGCTACCTGTCCACCTTCAACAACCGGGTACCGCCGCTGGACCTGTTCCTGGACATCGCCATTAAAACCGTAGACATATGCAGGCAGATGCACGAAAAGAAGATCGTGCACAAGAACCTGCATCCTTCGAATATCCTCATCGATCCCGGAACGGGCGATCTGCGGC
>JALOMP010000114.1 GCA_025455365.1 Chitinophagaceae bacterium
TTGATGGTGAAGAGACCCATGTTGTAGATGTCCCATACTTCCAGTACCTCACCGGTTGCATGGTCGATCATGTCTTCTTTCAGTTCGGGAACCACCAGGTCCTCGATGTTGAAGGAGAGACCGCCGCGGAAGGCAGTGCGGAAACCAAGTTCCTTGATATTGTCCAGGAACTTCGCCGTAGTGGGTACATCGGTGATCTTGATGATATCGCCAATAATCTCACGGAGGTTCTTCTTCGTAAGCAGGGCGTTCACATAACCTACCTTGGTAGGCACCATCTGGTTGAAGATGACGCGACCCACCGTAGTTTCAATCAACTTGTTTTCGAGTTCGCCCTTGTCGTTACGCACATTGGCTTTCACTTTGATGAACGCGTGGAGGTCCACCTTGTTCTCATTGTACGCGATCACCACTTCGTCTGCACTGAAGAAGCGCATGCCCTCGCCACGAACCACATCTGTTTCGTTGTTGCGCTTGCCCTTCGTGATATAGTACAGGCCCAATACCATGTCCTGTGAAGGCAGGGTGATGGGGGTACCGTTTTGCGGGTTGAGGATATTGTGCGATGCCAGCATCAGGAGCTGTGCTTCCAGGATGGCGGCATGGCTGAGCGGAACGTGCACGGCCATCTGGTCACCGTCGAAGTCGGCGTTGAACGCCGAACAAACGAGCGGGTGCAGCTGGATCGCCTTGCCTTCCACCAGTTTCGGCTGGAAAGCCTGGATCGAGAGGCGGTGCAGCGTTGGGGCGCGGTTCAGCATGACCGGGTGCCCTTTCAGTATGTTTTCGAGGATATCCCAAACTACGGCTTCCTTGCGGTCCACCAGCTTGCGGGCCGATTTCACCGTTTTCACGATACCCCTTTCAATCAGTTTGCGGATGATGAACGGCTTGAACAGTTCTGCCGCCATGTCCTTGGGAAGACCGCACTCGTGCAGTTTCAATTCGGGACCCACCACAATTACAGAACGACCGGAATAATCCACCCGCTTACCCAGCAGGTTCTGGCGGAAACGGCCCTGCTTGCCTTTGAGCACATCGCTCAGGGATTTGAGGGCGCGGCCACCTTCCGCTTTCACGGCGTTCGATTTCCGGCTGTTATCAAACAGGGAGTCGATGGCTTCCTGCAACATCCGCTTTTCGTTCCGGAGAATCACCTCAGGCGCTTTGATCTCCAGGAGGCGCTTCAACCGGTTATTACGGATGATCACGCGGCGATAGAGGTCGTTCAGGTCAGAAGACGCGAAACGGCCGCCATCCAGGGGAACGAGCGGGCGCAGTTCCGGCGGGATCACGGGAATATATTGCATGACCATCCATTCAGGACGGTTGACAATGCGGGAATTGGCGTCGCGGAAGGATTCCACCACGCTGAGCCTTTTCAGGGCGTCCGCCTTCCGCTGCTGGGACGTTTCCGTGGCAGCAGAATTGCGAAGGGAGAAACTCAGGGAATCCAGGTCGATCCGGGCCAGCAGGTCATGTACGGCTTCAGCGCCCATCTTGGCGATGAACTTGTTGGCGTCGTCATCGGGCAGGTACTGATTTTCCTTTGGCAGGGTTTCCAGGATGTCCAGGTATTCCTCTTCCGTAAGCAGGTCGCCTACGTTCTGCCCTTTGTCGGCACGAATACCAGTCTGGATCACCACGTAACGCTCATAGTAAATGATGGACTCCAGCTTTTTGGAGCTGACGCCCAGGAGGTAACCGATTTTATTCGGCAGGCTCTTGAAATACCAGATATGCACAACAGGCACCACGAGCTTGATATGGCCCATCCGTTCCCGGCGCACCTTCTTCTCCGTTACTTCCACACCGCAACGGTCGCACACGATCCCCTTGTAGCGGATCCGCTTGTACTTGCCGCAGGCACATTCGTAATCTTTGACCGGCCCGAAGATCCTTTCGCAGAACAGGCCATCGCGCTCCGGCTTATAGGTCCGGTAGTTGATGGTTTCGGGCTTAAGCACCTCGCCAAAAGACCTTTCCAGGATGGAATCCGGGGAAGCCAGGCTGATGGTGATTTTGGAGAAACTTGATTTGGGGCGGTTTTCTTTTTTAATAGCCATAATGCTAAACGTAGTTTTTGTTGAACCGATCCAGATTCAGGCAGCGCATGACCCTGTCAAGCGTACATCGGGGATGTACGCACAACATTGATTTTCAGTTCATTGCAAATTGACAATTCCGGGAAAATGACGGCATGCCTAAATTAAGGAGGGCAAAGGTAAGAAAAGCCTTCCAAACGGCCATAATTATTTGGCCCGGAGATACCGTTCCCGGATGACTTCCTGGACGGGTATATTCCGGATTTTACTCTCCAGCCAGGAAATGATATCCAGGTACATGAAACTCCTGGATTCCATGGGGTTACCTTCGAATTTCTTCAGCCGGTCCCGCAGGACCCGGAAATCGGATTTCAACTGCCGGGGATCCAGGTGGAAGGATCGCCGGAGGAAACTGAAAATCTCGGTTTCCACCACGGAGAGGTTCTTCATTTTGGACATGAACCGGTAAACCGATTTGATCAGGTGTTCCAGGATATCATAATTACCCATTTCGTAATGGGCGATCAGGTGCAGGAGCCGGGCATAACATTGCAGGTCCACCCGCAGGTCTACCTTCCAGTGGATGATCCGGTTCAGGTATTCGATGGTGGCGGAATAATCCCCGCTCCCGAAATACAGGCAGGCGATCTTATAGTAGAAAATCAGCACCCGGTGGCGGTCGAGCTGCTGGGCGTACTCCTCGAGCTTTTCCTCAATATGTGGCACGAGTTTCAGCCCCTGTGAAAAGCTGCCCTCCATGAAATGCCGGTTAATTTTGGCGATATAGAGGTATACGAAGGTCTGCACCTGGTTGTTGTCGTTTATATTGGCTTCCTTCGACCGGTAAAAATTCTCAAACATGTGCAGGGCTTCGGCGAACTTATCATGGTTCATCAGCATGAAATGCGCGTTCAGCAGGTTATGCATCCCCTTGATATACTGCTGGGACTCTACCCGGCGCATGGAAGGCTCCTTTTCGAAAAGGTCCACCCATCGCTGGCAACTCTTGTAATACTGCAGGAAATCCTGGAGGATAAAGCCATACCAGGCATAACACTGGAAAAAGTACAGACGTTCGTAAAACCCCGTGTATAGCTGGGCTTCCCGGGGCATATTATCCTGGAAGAAGATCCGCACTGCCCTGGCTTCGTCTGCATGGCGGGCGTGGCCAACGCGGATATACCAGCCGTAGAGCCGCAGGGCTAGGTTGCTCAGCTTACCCACCATCAGCAGGCGGTCGTTCAGCTCATCCACCTCCCGGGAGAGCTGCTCGGCCCGGTCGTCGAAGCTCCGGGTAATATGGAGGGATTCAATTTTTTTCTCAAAAATCAGCGCCTGCAGCCAGAAGGTGATCTGGTTATGGCTGCGCGCCGACTCCTTGATGCGAGAAATGACTTTCAGGCTCTGCAGATAAAGCCCTTTGTTATAGAGGATCCGGGCATGGTCGAGCTGTTCGTGGAGCTGTATATCAATATTGCTTTCATCCTTCATCAGTCGCAGGCTGGCGAGGACCTGCCGATACAGGTGGGCTTTCAGGTTGGAGAGCTGGGCCTTTTTAATGGCCTTGTGTTTACGCAACAGGACCTCCTCATCATAGTTGTCCATTTTATCCATCGCATCGAACAACTGGATGATTTTCAATTCTTCCGAAGCGGCATGCCGTTTCATGAAGAGCTTGAAATTGCGTTTTTCTGCCTTTTCAAGGGTCTTGATCAGCTGGAAAAGCTCGTCCGTGCTTCTGTTGGGCATCGTAGTCTGCTGTTTGGAAAAAGCCCTTCCCTGCTGCATTCCAGGGTAATAACCGGCTCTTGTACGGCGTAAATTACAACGCATTTTGGGTTTCCCGGGAAAAATCAGGGGGGTACATTCGCTTCGGCAGGCTGTAAACAGTTATTATTCCCGGCAAGCGATATGATTTTTACAGCCTGCTTTTTTATACCCAACCAAGCCATATGGCCACAGACAAAATTTACATTTTCGATACTACGCTGCGCGACGGTGAGCAGGTTCCCGGCTGCAAGCTCAATACCAAGGAAAAGATTGAGATTGCCCTGGCCCTGGAAGCCCTGGGGGTGGATATTATCGAAGCCGGTTTCCCGATTTCCAGTCCGGGCGACTTCGAATCTGTATCTGAAATCGCCCGTGTTATCCGCAACGCATCCGTCTGCGGGCTCAGCCGTGCCGTCCTGAAAGACATCGAATGCGCCGCCGAAGCGCTCAAGCATGCCAGGCGGCCCCGGATCCATACCGGAATCGGCACTTCCGATTATCATATCAAAGCTAAATTCAACAGCACCCGCGAGGAAATCCTGGAAAGGGCGATTCAATGCGTCAAATGGGCGCGGAATTTTACGGACGATGTGGAATTTTATGCCGAAGATGCGGGCCGTACCGATAACGACTACCTGGCGAGGGTGGTTGAAGCCGTGATCAAAGCCGGCGCCACCACGGTGAATATCCCGGACACAACAGGCTATTGTCTTCCCCAGCAGTATGGGGAAAAGATGGCCCTGCTGATCAACCGGGTACCCAATATCGACAAGGCAAGGCTATCCTGCCACTGCCATAACGACCTCGGCCTGGCCACCGCCAATTCCATCGCCGGCGTCATGAACGGTGCAAGGCAGATCGAATGTACCATCAACGGCCTGGGCGAAAGGGCCGGCAACACGGCGCTGGAAGAAGTGGTGATGGTGATCCGTCAGCACCCGGACCTCGGGCTGCATACGGATATCCGGGCCGAAGAGCTGAACCCAATCAGCCGGCTCGTATCTGACACCATGCGAATGCCCGTCCAGCCGAACAAGGCCATCGTTGGCGCCAACGCATTCTCCCATTCTTCCGGCATCCACCAGGACGGTTTCCTGAAAGATGCACAGACCTATGAAATCATCCGCCCCGAAGAAGTAGGCGCGGATATCTCCAAAATCGTACTGACCGCCCGCAGCGGACGCTCGGCCCTGGCCTATCGTTTCCGCAACCTGGGCTTCGACTATAACCGTAACGATATTGACGTGCTGTATGACACTTTCCTGCAGGTAGCCGACACCAAGAAAGAGGTGACCGATGCCGACCTGGCGGAGATGGCCAGCCAATACCAGCAACGTCTGACGACTGTTTCTTAAGCAGTGTTTTCTCATGGGTTAATGGACTCTGATGGCGTGGCTTTTTAGCCACGCTTATTTTTCAAAACCTCCGCCGGCGCGGATCGAAACGATACAATGGGTAAGACATTATTTGAAAAAATCTGGGACAGGCATGTGGTCCGCACCATCGAGGGCGGCCCCTCCGTGCTGTATATCGACCGCCATTTTATCCATGAAGTGACCTCCCCGCAGGCCTTCCAGGGATTGCAAAAAAGAGGATTGCCCGTGTTCCGCCCCAAACAAGTGGTGGCCACCGCCGACCATAACGTACCCACCCTGCACCAGGAACTTCCGATACGGGAAGAACTGTCCCGCAAACAGGTGGACATGCTGGTTCAAAACTGCGCGGCCTTTGGTATCGATCTGTATGGACTGGGACATCCCTACCAGGGCATCGTCCACGTCATCGGCCCTGAACTCGGTGTCACCCAGCCTGGCATGACCATCGTGTGCGGCGATAGTCACACATCCACCCACGGCGCCTTCGGTACCATCGCTTTTGGCATCGGCACGAGTGAAGTGGAAATGGTGCTTGCCACCCAGTGCCTCCTGCAGGGCAGGCCCAAACTCATGCGCATCAACGTGGAAGGCAAACTCCGCGAAGGTGTGCTCTCGAAGGACATTATCCTGTATATCATTTCGCAACTTTCCGCCAGTGGTGCCACGGGCTATTTCGTGGAATATGCCGGCGAAGCCATCCGTGCCCTGTCCATGGAAGGACGCATGACCATCTGCAACATGAGCATCGAGATGGGTGCTCGTGGCGGGCTCATCGCCCCCGACGAAACAACGTTCAAATACCTGCAAGGCCGTGAATTCAGTCCCAAGGGCGATGCATGGGAAAAGTCGCTGGCCTACTGGAAAACGCTGCACACCGACGCAGACGCGATTTTCGACCGTGAAATCCTTATCCGGGCCGAGGACATCGAACCCATGATCACCTACGGAACCAACCCGGGCATGGGCATCGGCGTAAGCCAGCAGGTTCCCTCACTATCATCCATACCCGAAAAAGAACAGGGCAATTTCAGAAAATCCCTCGAATACATGGGTCTCCGTGACGGCCAACCGATCCGCGGACAAAAAGTGGATTATGTTTTCATCGGCAGCTGCACCAATTCCCGTATTGAAGACCTGCGGCTGGTGGCCTCTTTCGTAAAAGGAAAAAAGAAGGCCGAAGGCGTGGAAGTCTGGATCGTGCCGGGCAGCAAGCAGGTGGAAAAAGCCGCCCGCGCGGAAGGCCTCGACCGGATATTTGAAGAGGCCGGTTTCCAGTTACGCCAGCCGGGATGCTCTGCCTGCCTCGGTATGAACGAAGACAAAATCCCTGCCGGCAAATACTGTATCAGCACCAGCAACCGGAATTTCGAAGGCCGCCAGGGACCGAATGCGAGGACCCTGCTGGCCAGCCCGCTGACCGCAGCCGTTGCGGCGGTGACCGGAAAGGTGGAGGATGTGCGGGCGTATCTGAATGCTGGTTGAAAAATAATGGTTCATTGTTCATGATTCGTTGTTCATGGAAACAGCCAGTTTCAATTTAAATGAACAAAACCATGAACCACGAACCATGAACCACGAACCATGAACAAAAATTTATGAATCGAATCATATCCACCATCGTCCCCATCAACATCGAAAACATCGATACGGACCAGATCATCCCTGCGCGCTTCCTGAAGGCTACGAGCCGGGAAGGTTTCGGGAAAAACCTGTTCCGCGACTGGCGCTATGAACAGGACGATGAATCCAAACCCAAAAAGGATTTCCCGCTGAACAATCCCACCTGGAACGGAAAGGTGCTGGTGGCCGGAAAAAATTTCGGTTGCGGCTCCTCCCGGGAACATGCGGCCTGGGCAATCAAAGACCATGGCTTCGATGCCGTGGTGAGCAGCTTTTTCGCGGACATCTTCCGCAACAACGCGCTGAACAATTTCCTCCTGCCCGTCCAGGTATCCGACGATTTCCTTCAGAAGATTTTTGAAGCCGCAAACCGTGACCCGTCCACCGTCATCGATATCAACCTGGAAACGCAAACCATCCGGATCGAAAACACCGGGGAACAGGAATCATTCGACATTAATCCATATAAAAAAACCTGCCTGCTGAACGGGTACGACGACATCGACTACCTCCTCAGCCTGCGCAAGGAGATCGAGACTTTTGAAAATAGCAACCAGTCCGTTGCCTAACCATTACATCAAACTTGCCTTAAACAGATTTTATGCATAAAAAAATTGCCGTCATCCTGGGCGATGGCATCGGTCCCGAAGTGACCAGCCAGGCGATACGTGTACTTGAAACCGTTGGAGAGCAGTTCCATCACCGCTTCGAATACGAATTCGGGCTGATGGGCGCAGACGCGATTGACAAAACGGGCGATCCCCTGCCCGAAGAAACCGTTGCCATCTGCAAACGGAGTAACGCCATCCTGTTCGGGGCCATCGGGCATCCGAAGTATGACAACGACCCCAACGCAAAAGTGCGCCCGGAACAGGGCCTGCTGAGAATCCGCAGGGCGCTCGGACTCTTTGCCAACATCCGCCCGATCAATACCTACACCGCGCTGCAGCACCTTTCGCCGCTTAAAGTACAGCAGCTCGAAGGCGTGGATTTCATCATCTTCCGTGAACTCACCGGAGGCATCTATTTCGGGAAAAAAGAAACGAACGCGGAAGGAACAGAATCCTCTGATCTCTGTATCTACCACCGCACGGAGATTGATCGCATCGCACACCTGGCTTTCCAGTATGCGCGCATCCGACGCAAGAAAGTAACCCTCGTGGACAAGGCGAACGTGCTGGAAACATCCAGGCTCTGGCGCAAAGTGGTGCAGGAAATCGCCACGCAGTACCCGGACGTGCAGACCGAATACATGTTCGTGGACAACGCGGCCATGCAAATCATTGTCAATCCCAAACAATTCGACGTACTCCTCACGGAAAACATGTTCGGCGATATCCTGAGCGATGAGGCGAGCGTGCTCAGCGGTTCCCTCGGGCTGCTGCCGTCTGCCTCCGTGGGCGGTGAAACAGCTCTTTTTGAACCGATCCATGGTTCCT
>JALOMP010000115.1 GCA_025455365.1 Chitinophagaceae bacterium
CCCTGCCTGGCCTTGAATTTGTAGGCGATGGCCCAGCGCGGGTGGTGCGTTGTCATGCCGAGCTTATCCTGCAATGGCAGGCTGTTCACTTTGATCACCATGCCATCGATCTCATAGGGGAGATCATCCCGTTGTTCCTCGAACGACTGGCAATAGGCAATGACCGGCGCAATGCCCTTAAATACTTTTTTTTCGTGTACCGGGCTGCGGAAGCCAAGGTCCCATAGCATTTGCAGGGATCCGGCATGGGTTTTAAGCGCTTCAGGTTCATGTTTGTTTGCCGCCAGGGCCGTATAGCTGACATGGTACAGGAAGGCCTCGAGGTTGCGCCTACCCACTTCCGCGGGATCCTTGATGCGAAGGGTGCCTGAGGCCGCATTGCGCGGGTTTGCCAGCGGGGGCAGGTTCTGTTCCGCCAATTGTTCGTTGTACTGCTTAAAGTGCCGCTTGTTCATCAACACTTCGCCGCGTATTTCGATCTGTTGAATGCCAAAGCGGGAAAAACCCGCCGACAGGGGCAGGGACCTGATTTGTTTGAGATTGGTGGTGATTTCCTCGCCCTCTACCCCATCGCCCCGGGTGGCGCCGCGCACAAACAGGTCGTTCTCGTATATCAGGGAAATGCTTGCACCGTCAAACTTTGGTTCCACACAGTACTCGATATCGTCCAGCCCGGAAAGTTCGCGGGCTTTCCTGTCCCAGTCGGCCAGGTCTTCCGCGTTATAGGAATTTTCCAGGGAGAGCATGGGTACCAGGTGCTGCACGGTCTTAAACTGGGCACTGAGCGCCGGTGCCACCCGCTGGGTAGGGGAGTCTGGCGTAACCAGTTGAGGGTGCTTTTCCTCGAGTTTTTCCAGGGCTTTAAATAGCTGGTCGTACTCCCCGTCTGATATCAGCGGGTCATTCATCACATAATACCGGTACTCATGGAACCGCAACACGTTACGCAGGGCTTCCAGGTGATTGCTTACATACTTCTCGTCGGCAACATGTTTGAGCAGGGACCTGGTATGCTCCTGCAGCTTGCTGGTTTGATCCGGTTGGTACATGGCAAAAGGATGGTTAAAAGTACGCATTGCCCCATTCCCCGGGTCCCGGATTTTCCGGTATCATGAATTATACGTACTTTTTACACATTAACCCGCGGGCCATTGAAGACAATAATGTATTTTACCGGCCCATGGATCCTGTACAAAACGATTTGCCTGCATGACGCCCAACAGGAAGAAACCCAACATCAACACGACGCCGGTAGAACTGATGCCGGATTTCCAGTTTGCCATTTCCGTAGACTGCGTGATTTTCGGATACGAGGAAAACACCCTCAAGGTGCTTTTGATCAAGTCTGACCTGCCCGCTTTTGCCAACAAGTGGTCTTTATTGGGCGATTTACTGCATCCTGATGAAGACCTGGACGCGGCTTCTTACAGGGTGCTCCGGGACAGGACCGGGCTCGATAATGTATTCCTGGAACAGGTCCATACCTTTGGCCAGGTGAACCGTCATCCGGCGGGAAGGGTGGTAACCACCGCCTACTATAGCCTGGTCAATATCCGCCATCACCAGCTGAGCCAGCTCGACAATGAACTGCACTGGCACCCGGTGAATGACATCCACGAAATGGCCTTCGACCACAAGAAAATTCTGGACACCTGCCTGAAACACCTGCAGAAGAAGGTGCAGGAAGAACCGGTCATCTTTAACCTGCTGGAGCAAAAATTTTCACTGAGGGACCTGCAGAATCTGTATGAGGCGATCCTGGACGTGAAGCTCGACCGCCGCAATTTCCGGAAGAAACTATTTACCACCGACCTGCTGACGGATATTCATGAAATGGAACAGGACGTGCCCCACCGTCCGGGGAAATTGTATACGTTCAACCATGCCCGCTATGCCAAGATGAAGAAGAAGACGTTTGTGGGCATAGATTTTTAGACGGGCGGCTAATCGGCCAATCTTACAGCGATGCGCCTTCCACCAGCCTTGCCGAAAGTATTTCCTCCCGGGGCATCGACTGGTGAATCAGCCTGTCAAGCATTTCGTGGAAAGCCTTGCGTCCGATTTTTTCACCGCTTGTTTCCACATAAGTGATTTCCGGGTTGAACAGTCCGGGTATGAATCCGTTGCTGATGCTGATGATGCCGATACTACCGGGAACGGACAGCCGGAGCCGGTGGACGGCTTTCATGGCGCCGGACAGGATTTCATCGCTCATGCAAAAAAGCGCGTCCGCCCGGTCTTTGCGGGAAAGGGCATGCAGGGTTGCGTCAAACGCTTCGGTCCGGTTGGCTGCGTGCAATATTTTGACCGGTGTTGAAGGCGCAAGTTTTTTGCAGGTGGCGGTAAAGGCTCGCAACCTTTTGCGGGTTATCGAAAGGTCAGGGTTTCCGAAGATGGCCAGGATCTTTTTCCGTGGTTTTTTCAGCAATGAGGCGGCAGCCAGTTGGCCGGCTTCTTCATCGGCCTGGCTGACGGTGGCGAAGCCTTTACCATCCGGTACTTTGTCGAAAAAAACCACCGGTATGCCGGACTCTTCCAGTCGCTCAAATATGCTGAGGTCTTTGCGCTCCCCACCAGAGAGTGCCACCAGGATGCCGGCCACCCGGTTCAGTTTGCAGAGACGGATATTGGCAGTTTCCGTTGCCAGGTCATTGGCACTTTGGAGGATCATCAGGGAGTATCCCCTGGCGCGGGCCTCTTCTTCCACCGCGGCGATAAATGAATGATAGTAGTAATCGGAGATCTCCGGCACGATAAGACCCAGCAGGCGGCTGTTGTTGGTTCGCAGGTATACCGCGAAGGCATTCGGTTCATAGTCCATCATCTCGGCCAGTTCCCTGACTTTTTTCTTGGTTTGTTCCGCAATATCCGGATGGTCTTTGAGCGCCCTGGATACCGTGGAAATGCTTAACTGGAGCATTTCGGAAATGTTCTTCAGCGTTGCCTTGGTCTTCATGCCCGCGAAAGTAAACCAAGTTTTCCACCGAAAACATATTCGCAAACCATTGCGATAATTTTTGATTTGATCAGGTGCAGCTTTCCGGATAGATTCACTGCCTGAAAAATCCTCCTGGATGTCTATCCGGGAATTCAAAAAAAGTCAGGAAGATTGACGTATGCATGCAGCAGGCCAGGCAACACGGTTGTCCAGACATAAGTAAAAAGGGTGCTTAGGGATGAAGAACATTGTTTATGCTTTTGGTCTTGCTAAAACGTATAACCGACCTATCAATCTTCCTGAACCTTAATTTTTTGTCAATAAATTATGAGAATTATGTAAAATGTACATAATTTTCGGCCACTTAAACTAAAAACCACTGTTTATGACCCCCAAACGCTTATGGAAAGCGATGATGCTTCCTGTGTTAATGCTGTTTGCATTCCAGGTTACATTTTCGCAAGACAAAACGGTTTCCGGCAAGGTTACGGACATCCGTGACGGTTCGCCTGTGGCTGGGGCCTCTGTGACGGCTAAAGGTACCAACACGGGTACTTCTACCGGTGCAGACGGTTCTTTCCGGCTGACGGTTCCATCTTCCGCAACCACCCTCGTGATTTCTTCCGTTGGATTCGTTACCGCAGAGGTAGCCATCAGTGACAACATGACTGTTTCATTGACCGGCTCTGGCGGCAGTATGAACGAAGTGGTGGTAACCGGTTATGGTACCGCCCGTAAAAAAGACCTGACCGGCGCTGTTACGTCTGTCAAAGCCAAGGATTTCAACCAGGGCGTTTTCGCGTCCCCGGATAACCTGATTCAAGGCAAGGTGGCCGGTGTACAGGTTGTAAACAATTCCGGTGCACCTGGTGGAGCAGCTACCATCCGTATTCGCGGGGTAGGTTCCATCCGTTCTGGTAACGCACCCCTCGTGGTGGTGGATGGTGTTCCCCTTTCCGGCAGCACCACCGCGCCGAGCAATGGGACACCGCTGGGTGGCACACCTGGTGAGAACCCTCTCAATTTCATCAACCCCAATGATATTGCCTCCATGGACGTCCTGAAGGACGCTTCCGCCACGGCCATCTTCGGTTCCCGCGGTGCCAATGGTGTAATCATGATTACTACCAAGAAAGGCTCTACCGGCGCTCCCAAGATTGAATTCAATACCTCTGTCGGTTTCAGCACCCTTCTCAACAAGATGGATGTACTGGACGGCAACGGTTACCGAGATGCCCTCTCCAAATACGGTCTTACCAGCGGCGATTTCGGTTCCAACGTAGACGCCCTCGATGAGATTCTTCGTACAGGCATCCAGCAGAACTATTCTGCTGCTGTTTCCGGTGGCAACGACAATGGCCGTTACCGCCTTTCCATTGGTTATCTTGACCAGCAGGGTATTGTGAAAGAGTCCGGTTTTAAGAAGGTTTCCGCGAACCTGAGCACCAGCTTCAAGTTCCTGGAAAGCAAGAAACTCGGCCTGGACATCAACCTCCTGACCGCAAATACACAGACCCAGATTGCCCCGATCTCCAATGACGCGGGTTTCCAGGGAAGCCTGATCGGTACGGCCCTCCAGTGGAATCCGACGCATCCCCTCTACCAGCAGGACGGATCCATCTGGGTGAACAACCAGTTGGGTGCCACTACCATCAACCCGATGGCACTGCTCGCCGCACAGGATGATATCAGCAGTGTGAACACGGTATTGGGAAGCATCTCTCCTTATTACAAGATCCTGAACAACCTGGAATACCGTTTCTTATACAGTATCAATAATTCTATCGGTAACAGGAAATCAGAAATCCGCAACTGGCTTAACCTGACCGGTAACCAGGGATGGGCGCAGAACATTGACAACAAGTCCGTGAACCAGCAGATTACCCATACCCTGACATGGACTCCGAAAATTACCAATAACCTGAACCTCAACACGGTGGTTGGTTATGAGTACCTTAAGTTTGACAATACGGGTCACGGTATGATCGGTAACCGCTTTGTGGATTACCCGGGCCTGAAGTACTGGGACTACATGGATAACGTACCGGCCGCTGATCGTACGATCTATTCGTATGCCAGCCCGATCTCAGAACTGCAGTCCTATTTTGCACGCGCCACCCTTAACTGGGCCGACCGTCTCCTGGTGACGGCCACCATTCGTGCGGACGGTTCCTCCAAATTTGGTGAGAACAACAAATACGGTTACTTCCCCTCCATCGCCGCTGCCTGGAATATCGCCAATGAAGAATTCATGAGCGGTGCCAATTTTATCAGCACCCTGAAACTCAGGGCCAGCTGGGGACAGACCGGTAACCAGGAATTTCCTTCGGCGTCTTCCATTGCTGTAGTGGGCATCGGACAGGGAATCAACCAGAATCGTGAGAACTACCCGAACCCCGATATTAAGTGGGAGACCAATACCATGACCAACTTTGGTATTGATTTCGGTTTCATCGATAACCGTATCACCGGTAGCATCGATTATTTCACCCGTAAGACCGATGACCCCATCTTCCAGTTTGATGTGACGGCTCCCGGTCCTACCGTTGGTCGCTACTGGACTAACCTTCCTGCCACCATCAATAACAGTGGTCTCGAACTGGCCCTGAACTGGGCTGTTATCCGGAATGCAGACATGCAGTGGAATATCGGTGGTAACATCGCCTTCCTGGACAACGAACTCAAGGATCTGAACGGTGCCTATGAAACCGGCGCGATCAGCGGCCAGGGTTTGTCAGGAGCCACTTCCCAGCGCCTCGTAAGCGGCCAACCGCTGAACGTATGGTACCTGAGGAATTTTGAAGGCATCGATAAGGCTACGGGACAAAGCATATATACAGACGGTGGCAACACCCTGTATTATTCTGGTTCTCCCAACCCCAAGCAGGTATATGGTATTACCACGGATTTCACCTGGAAGAAGCTCTTCGCGATCATGAACATGAATGGTGCTTCAGGCCACCTGATCTATAACAACACCCTGAACGGTGTTGTACCGATCGGTAACCTGGGTACCCGTAACATCGCAAGCAGCCTGATCGGTGGCGATATCCAGGAGAGTGTTTCCAACCCGATCGCTCCTTCCACCCGTTACCTGGAAAAGGGCAATTACCTGAAACTGGCCAACCTGACCGTAGGTTATCGGTTCGGTGCGGTTGGTAAGATCTTCAGCAATGTTACCGCAACCATCACTGGTCAGAATCTCCTGCTGTTTTCGAGCTTCAGCGGATTTGATCCAGAGGTTAACGTTGACAAGAACGTTCAGGGTATCCCCTCCTTCGGTATTGAGTATATCCCGTATCCCCCAGCAAGGACCATCCTGTTTGGGTTGAACTTCGCTCTCTAATCTTAGTAAAGCCAACAAAAGAAACGAAATAGAGTTAATAGAAATAAAACCCAGCTTTATGAAGTATATAAAATTTTTAACCATCATCCTGGCCCTTGGAGTAGCATACTCCTGCACGAAACTGGATGAGGAATTGCGTGACTCCGTCAGCAATGAGTCCTCTACGGTAACGGCCGCAGGTCTGCTCCAGAGTGCCTATGAGTCGATGAATACCCCACTCCAGGATCAGTCCAGGGTGTGGGCCGGCATGGAACACACATCTGACGAAGCCCTCGGGCCGACGCGCGGACCGGACTGGGACGATAACGGTGTTTGGCGTGTATTGCATGCGCATACCTGGAATGCTGACCACTCATTCCTTCGTGACACATACAGGGAACTGCTGGCCACCCAGTTTGCCGCCAGTACGGTGCTGACAAAAAACCCCACTCCTGTACAGGCAGCGGAGGCCAAGTTCATCCGTGCGCTTTCCACCTTCTATGTGCTCGACATGTGGGACCAGGTGCCTTATCGCACAGACCTGGTTGACCTGACCAAACTTCCCATTACCATCAAGGGAACGGAAGCCGCAGACACGATCATCCGGGAACTGAACGAAGCGCTGCCCAACCTTACGGAAGGAACCGCGATTCGCGCCAATAAGGACGCTGCCCGCGCCCTCCTGATGAAAGTGTACCTGAACCGTGGTGTGTACGCTGATCGCGCCAACCCCACGTTCGCCGCAGCGGATATGGACCAGGTGATCGCGCTGGCTGATCAGATCATTAATAACGCCAAGTATGCGCTGAACGCCAACTTCTATAACAACTTCTCGGCCAACAACCTGACCGTTTCCAGGGAGATGATCTATGCCCTGGAAAATACCGTAGGGGTACGTGGCGGTAACAACCGGTTCTTCTGGTTCTGTACCCTGCACTACAACCAGCGCCCGAGCGGTTGGAATGGTTTTGCCACCCTGGCGGATTTCTACGACAAGTTTGAAGCCGCTGACACCCGCAGGGGTGCCGCATTCACGGGTGTAACGAATGTAACCGGTCTTCGCGTAGGTCTCCTGGAAGGTCAGCAGTATGACCAGACCGGTGCCGAATTGAACGACCGCAAAGGCAACAAACTGGCGTTTACCAGGAAGGTAGCCCTGCAGGAAACCGGCAACGACCTTGAAATCACCGGTATCCGCGTGGTGAAGTATCCCCCGGATTTTGCACAGGGCATCGACGGTAATGCCGAAAATGAAGTGGTGATCTTCCGCCTGGCAGACGTGATGCTGATGAAGGCTGAAGCCCTGCTCCGCAAAGGCGCTGCAAACGAACCCGCCGCCCGTGCGATCGTAAACCAGATCCGTGCCACCCGCGGCGCAAGTGACCTGGCTACCCTCGACCTCACTTCCCTGCTCCAGGAGCGTGGACGTGAAATGTACTGGGAAGGCTGGCGCCGGAACGACCTGATCCGCTTTGGCAAGTTCCTGGATCCGCTGCCTGCAGCACCGGGTACAACGTCCACACGTACTACCAAATCCGGTAACGAAAGGCTGTTGTTCGCCATCCCCAACCAACAATTGGCGGTGAACCCCAACCTTACCCAGAACCCGGGTTACAATTAGTAGATCGCTTTATCTTTATAGCAGCAAAAAGGTCATTATCACAATGACCTTTTTGCTTTATAGACATGTATTCATGAAAAGACTCCTGTTTTCCCTTTTGTCTGCCGGACTGTTGATGCAAGCCTGTAAGGACAGTCAGCCTGGTGCCCTGTTTGAAAAACTGGACAACAGCGGCATTGCCTTTACCAATTCCCTGGAGAACAACAAAGACTTCAATATCTTCAGCTACAGGAATTTCTATAACGGCGCCGGCGTAGCGATCGGGGACATCAATAATGACGGCCTTCCTGATGTGTTTCTCACCGCCAATATGGGGGCTAACAAACTGTTCCTGAATAAGGGGAACCTGAAGTTTGA
>JALOMP010000116.1 GCA_025455365.1 Chitinophagaceae bacterium
GCCCGGGAGGCTTCCAACGCGTCGGTGGTGGTGGCTGGCTCTGAAATCTCTTTTTGGCAGGCTGCTAGTGACAGGACAGCCAGGCATACGCCGAGCGTACGCATGAACATAGGTCGCTTCATGTTTTTACGTTTTAAGGTCTGTGAAATGGTGCGAATAGTCGCGGGGGAAAAGGCCGGTTAAAAGCCTTCAAAGGATTTGGCAACTTGAACTATCCAGAAATTCCTTAACCGGTATGGAGCTAATTAATCAGTGCAGATATGATGAAAATAGTATATTTAATACACCAGGCAAATTTTTTTTCCAACCCTTCGCCCTGACCACAATCATTGCAGAAACTGAATTAGGTCACTATGACTGGCGACACAGGAAGCTACTTTTACCAGTCGTTAGTCCTGAGTTCTTTACGTGTTAACTGTTTGCTATTCAGGACTCATGACCCAAGACCCAAGACTCTAGACTGCCGAATAACGCCTAAAGACTGTCACCATGCCTCCACTGGACATCACCAAACCCATTGATCTGTTCGCCCACCCGGAAGGTACCGGTCCTTTGCGCTCCAAGCGCCCGGTGTACATGGATTTTATGCCACCCTGCAATAGCGCCTGCCCGGCCGGGGAGAATATCCAGGCCTGGCTCTCGCATGCGCAGGCGGGCGACGACTACGAAGCCTTTCAGCAACTGATGGAGGACAACCCGTTTCCGGCCGTGATGGGCAGGATTTGCGTCCGTGCCTGTGAAACGGGTTGCAACCGAAACCATATCGATACCACCGTGAACATCCACGCCGTGGAGAGATACCTGGGCGACAAAGCCATTGAAGAAAATTGGCAGCCGCATTACGAGGTGAAATCCTCCGGCAAGAAAGTGATGATCGTGGGGGCCGGTCCTTCGGGACTGTCGGCCGCCTACCATCTCGCGCGGCTGGGACACCAGGTGGAAATATTTGAATCCGCGCCACATGCCGGCGGGCTTATGCGTTACGGCGTGCCGGAATACCGTCTTCCCCGCAAAATACTCGAAGCGGAAATCGGTCGGATCAGGGCGATGGGCGTACAGATCCATCACAATCACCCTGTTCATGACATCGCCTCCGTCAAGGAGCGCAATGGGTTTGATGCCGTCTACCTCTCCATCGGCGCACAACTGATACGCAAGGAAGACCTCACCTACCAGGGTTCCATCCCGATGTATGACGCGTTTGAATTTCTGCGTGACGTGACCGAAGAGAAACCCCTGACGCTGGGCGATACCACGGTCATTTACGGTGGCGGCAAACTGGCCATGTACATCGCCCGGATCGTGAAGCGCCTGGGGGTAGACCCCATCGTGCTGTATCCTGGCGACCGCAAACTGATGCCTGCATACGATTATGAAGCCGACGACGCACTGGCCGAAGGCGTAGCGATCCAGTTCATGCGCCGTATCCATTCCATCGACCATAAGAATTTCACCCTCGAAAAAATGAAGGTGGAAAAAAACAAGGCCGTGGGTACGGGTGAATTTGAAGGTCTGCGTGCTGATTCCGTCATCATGGCGCTGAACCAGGAAACGGACAGCGGATTCCTGCGTAACGTGCCCGGCATCGTCCTGAAAGAAGACGGTACCGTGGTGATCAACGGGGAACGCATGACAGGCGCCGACGGCGTTTTTGCCGGGGGCGATATGCTGCCGGGCGAAAACCGCAGCTCCACCATCGCCATCGGGCACGGCAAGAAAGCGGCCAAATACATCCATGCATACCTTACCGGCGAAGCGTATGTGAAGCCACCCAAGCCCCCCACCGCCGGTTACCGCAAACTACATATCTGGTATAAAACGGAAGCACCCCAGCAGGAGCAGGACAGGCTGGCGCCCTTTGTGGCCGTCCGGAGCTTCGATGAAATCATCGCCGGTCTTTCGGCTAAGGAAGCCCGTTATGAAGCCCAGCGCTGCCTGAGTTGCGGCAACTGTTTTGAATGCGATGGCTGCTTCGGGGCATGCCCGGAAGACGCCATCATCAAACTCGGTCCCGGCAAGGGATACAAGTTCGATTTCAACCGCTGTACCGGTTGCGGGGTCTGCTTCGAACAATGCCCCTGCCATGCCATCGAAATGATTCCTGAACCTACCAAAGCCGAGAACAATGCCTGATAAAAATAAAATGATCGCCACCCTCGATGGCAATGAAGCCGCCGCCTATGTGGCTTTCCGCATCAATGAAGTATGCGCCATCTACCCCATCACGCCCTCCTCCACCATGGCGGAGCTGGCCGATGAGTGGGCTTCCAAGGGCATGAAAAACATCTGGGGCAATATCCCGGACGTCATCGAGATGCAGAGCGAAGGCGGCGCCGCAGGAACCGTACACGGCGCCCTGCAGACCGGCTCGCTGACCACCACCTTCACCGCCTCCCAGGGGCTGATGCTGATGCTGCCGAATATGTACAAGATCGCCGGGGAACTCACGCCGGCCGTCTTCCACGTAGCCGCCCGCTCCCTCGCCGCACAGGGCCTTTCCATCTTCGGCGACCACCAGGATGTGATGGCCGCCCGCAGCACGGGCTTCGCCATGCTGGGATCCGCCAGCGTACAGGAAGCGCACGACTTCGCCCTGATCGCCCAGGCGGCCAGCTTACGGTCGCGCATACCCTTTATTCATTTCTTCGACGGCTTCCGCACATCGCACGAAGTGAACAAACTCGAACTGATCCCGGATGATACCATGCGGACGATGATCCCGGACGCGCTGGTCTTCGCACACCGTCAGCGTGCGCTGACCCCGGAAAAACCCTTCATCCGCGGCACCGCCCAGAACCCGGACGTGTACTTCCAGGGACGCGAAACCGTAAACCCCTTCTACACCGCCACACCGGGTATCGTATCCGATGTGATGCAGGAATTCCAGAAACTGACTGGTCGCCATTACGACCTTTTTGAATACACGGGTGCACCCGATGCGGAGCGCGTCATCATTCTCATGGGCTCCGGCGGGGAAACAGCGGAAGAGACCGCAGATTACCTTAACAAAATGTTCGGGGAGAAGACAGGTGTCATCCAGGTTAGGCTCTATCGCCCCTTCTCTACCGAACACCTTTTGAAAGCCTTGCCCGTGACAGCCAAAACCGTTGCGGTGTTGGACCGCACCAAGGAACCCGGCGCTTCCGGCGAACCCTTATACCAGGATATCCTCGCTTCATTGGTCGAGGCCCTGCAGGACGGACGCCTCCAAAGGCTGCCAAAACTGGTGGGCGGCCGCTATGGCCTGTCGTCCAAGGAATTCACCCCCGCCATGGTAAAAGCGGTATTCGATGAGCTGAAAAAAGACAACCCGAAAAACCACTTCACGGTAGGCATCAACGATGATGTTTCCCACACCAGCCTCCCCTATGATCCCGATTTCGTACTGGACGAATCGGAATGGAGGCAGGGCCTGTTCTTCGGCCTCGGGGCCGATGGAACCGTTGGCGCCAACAAGAACAGCATCAAGATCATCGGCGAAAACACGGACCTCTATGCACAGGGCTATTTCGTGTACGACTCCAAAAAGTCGGGCGCCAGGACGGTATCCCACCTGCGCTTCGGCCCCAAGCCCATCCGTGCCCCTTACCTGATCCACCAGGCCGACTTCGTGGCCTGTCACCAGTTCAATTTCCTGTACAAGGTGGAAATGCTGCCCTTTGCGAAAAAGGGCGCGACCTTCCTCCTCAACAGTCCCTACCCCGCGGAGACCGTCTGGAATGAATTGCCTGCGGCCGCGCAACAGGAGATCATTGAAAAGCATATCAAATTCTACGTGATCGACGCCACCAGCGTCGCCAGGGACACCGGCATGAGCGGACGCATCAATACCATCATGCAAACATGCTTCTTTGCCCTGGCGGGTGTGCTGCCCCGTGAGGAAGCCATCGCGGAAATCAAACATGCGATTGAAAAAACCTATTATAAGAAAGGCAAGGCCGTGATCGAACAGAACTTCAAAGCCGTGGATGCCACCCTGGACCACCTCTATGAAGTAAAGGTTCCCGCCACCGCCACCGGTAGGGCCGTATCCCTCACGGACATCATCAATCCCAAAGCGCCCGACTTTGTGAAAGAAGTCACGGCGAAGATGATGGTGGGCCATGGCGATGACCTCCCGGTAAGCGCAATGCCTGTAGACGGCACCTATCCCAGCGGCACTACGCAATGGGAAAAGCGCAATATCGCGGACCTTGTGCCGGTATGGGATCCGCAGACCTGCATTCAGTGCGGCAACTGCGCCTATGTGTGCCCGCACAGCGTGATCCGGGCCAAATTCTACCATGAAGACAACCTGAAAAAAGCGCCACAGGCATTCCCTTCCGCACCCATCAACGCCCGCGGCTTCCCGGAAACCCGCTATACCCTGCAGGTGTACCTGGAAGACTGCACCGGTTGCAACCTCTGCGTGGAAGTCTGCCCGGCCATCAATACCGCGGACCGCAGTCTCAAGGCGATCAACATGTCTGAGAAGGACTCCATTCTTGAACAGGAAAAAGAGAATATCAAATTCTTCGAGGATATTACGTGGAACGATCGCTCCACCATCGATTTCTCCACGGTTCACGGTGCACAGTTCCTCGAGCCACTCTTTGAATTCTCTGGCGCCTGTGCCGGCTGCGGCGAAACGCCTTACCTGAAACTGCTGTCCCAACTGTTTGGCGACCGGCTGCTGGTAGCCAATGCCACCGGCTGCTCCTCCATCTACGGGGGCAACCTGCCCACCACGCCATGGAGCGTGAACAAGGAAGGCCGCGGACCGGCCTGGTCCAACTCGCTCTTTGAAGACAACGCCGAATTCGGGCTGGGCATGCGCGTGACGGCAGACAAACAGAACGAGATGGCCAAACAGCTGCTGCAAACCCTGGAAGACCATGTGCCGGCGGCGCTCGTGAAAGATATCCTGGAAGGGCCCCAGGTGCTTGAATCCGACATCATATCTCAACGCAAACGCGTAACCGAATTAAAGGACCGGCTGCAAGGCGTCGACAGTGATGCGGCCCGCCGGCTGCTCTCGGTGGCCGACCACCTCGTGAAGAAATCCGTCTGGCTCGTAGGCGGCGATGGATGGGCATACGATATCGGCTACGGCGGCCTGGACCATGTGCTGGCAACCGGCCGGAATATCAATATCCTCGTACTGGACACCGAAGTCTATTCCAACACCGGCGGACAGAGCTCGAAAGCCACCCCCACGGCCGCGACGGCCAAGTTCGCCGCAGCCGGAAAACGGGTGGGCAAAAAGGACCTTGCCATGCAGGCCATTTCTTATGGGAACGTGTACGTGGCCCGGGTGGCCTTCGGCGCGAACCCGCAACAGGCCCTGCTGGCCATGCGCGAAGCGGAAGCCTACGACGGACCTTCCCTGATCCTCGCGTACAGCCATTGCATTGCCCATGGCTACGACCTCAAGGACGGTCTCGACCAGCAGCACAAAGCCGTCATCAGCGGTTACTGGCCACTGGTGCGGTATAACCCCGTTCTGCGCAAGAAGAAAGTGAACCCCTTTGTACTGGATTCACCGAGGCCAACGATCGCCCTGAAGGATTACGCCTATCACGAGTTGAGGTATAAAGTACTCACCCGCACACATCCGGAAGAGGCTGAACACCTGATGAAAACGGCACAGGAACTGGTAAACCTTCGCTGGAAAAACTACGAGGAACTCGCCACCCTGCCGGCCAGTGATTTCACACCCGTCGCTTAAAATCATACACATGGACCTTCGCACAACATACATGGGACTGGAGCTGAACTCGCCGATCGTGGTGTCGGCCTCCACTCTTTCCGAGGAAACCCACCGCATCGTGGAAATGGAGGATAACGGGGCTGGCGCCGTCGTGCTCTTCTCGCTCTTCGAGGAACAGATCCGCCAGGAACAGGCCAAATATGCGTCTGTCCGTAGCAGCACCAGCAACCAATTTGCCGAGGCATCCGGCTTCTTTCCCAATATCGACGAGTATGCGGCGGGAACGGAGGATTACCTGGAAAAAATCTGGCAGGCTAAAAACAGCGTGGAGATTCCCGTCATCGCCAGCCTCAACGGCACCACCCCGGAAGGGTGGATCGAGTATTCCCGCCAGCTTGAACAGGCCGGGGCCGACGGCATTGAGATCAATATCTTCTTCATCCCCGGTGATGTGCATGTTTCCGCTTCCGAAGTGGAGCACCGCTACCTGAACATCATTACCGAAGTACGCAATACCGTGAAGATCCCCATCGCCGTCAAACTGAACCCTTATTTCAGCGCCATGGGCAATATGGCCCTCCGGATGCAAAAAGCAGGCGCAGACGCCCTGGTACTGTTCAACCGCTTCTACCAGCCGGACTTCGACATCAACAAACTCCGCATCATATCCAACCTCCATTACAGCGACGCGGATGAAATCCGCCTGCCCCTGCTATGGATTGCTACGCTATACGGACGTGTACCGGTTTCCCTGGCAGCCACCACGGGCGTGCAGAGCGCCACGGAAGTAATCAAATACCTGCTGGCCGGCGCCGATGTGGCGATGACGGCATCAGCCCTTTATAAAAAAGGCATCGGCTACCTGAAACGCATGAACGAAGACCTGGCTACCTGGATGAGGATGATGGAATTCAGTTCCCTAAAAGATTTCAAGGGCACGCTCAGCCAGCAGCATGTATCCGACCCAACGGCCTTTGAACGCGCGAACTATATTAAGATATTGCAGAGTAAGAGATGAGATTGGGTTCATGGTTCATGGTTCATAGTTAATTGTCAAGATGTTTTATCCATGAACCATGAACTATGAACTATAAACATTAAAACACAACCCGGGAGGGGTCCCGTGGTTTTTAGTTAGAGTGGTGCCATCCGCGCATAGGTTTGCCGGATGGCTTTTTTTTGCCCGGGAATTCAATTAGCCCGATTTCACCAGGGGGAAATGGGTAATTAACAGCGCCCCTTGGCCAACATGAGTTTGTTCCACAAAAGATTTCCTGGCAAAGATTGGAATGATGAGGGCCGGTATTTAATTTCGCCCCCGATAATCTGACTTGCTCAAAACACGTATCGCTGAACCAAATAAAGAATATGTCGCACCTGCGTACCCTTGCCGTTGTATTTCTCCTGTCTATTTCCCTTATCCAGTGTTCCAAAGATGACAACACGCCCGGACCTGTAGAACCCCCAAAACCCAAAACCCGGATTCAGAGCGTAACGCTCGAGACCCAGGGCACGGGCATCCCGCTTTTGAACAAGACCTACGTGTTTGTTTACATGGACGACAAGAATGAACTGGAAGGCGTGGCGGTACTGAACCCGGATGGTTCCATCGACAACGTGTGGGTGTTCCTGTATGATGCAACGGGCCGGCCGGAGAGCGCTACCCGGGTAGCCAGCGACCTGACGACCATTCAACTTTCCCTGCCCTTCACCTACACGGGTACAACACTAACTGGCGTGGGAACCATTAATCTGCGATGGGAAAACAACCGCATTGTGCAGACAGACAGTACCCGCTACCAGTACGATGCAAACAATAATGTGGTAAAAACTTTCCGCGTTCGCAGCGGCCAGCCGGAAACCCTGCTCAGCGAAAGCATGGTCAACAGTTCCCTGAAATTACCCTGGTACTCCCTGTTGCCGCGGAAAGAACTCCAGCCGGTGATGCCGCTGGTGATACCTACCCTTTCCATTGTGGAAGTGTTGACCAATAATGCCCTCACTTCCTCGCGGGTCTTCGCGCCAAATGGATCAGTCAATGATATCCTCTACAGCTTCGCTGGTAGTGAAGATGGCTATGTGGTCCAGGTAGATCGATCCGTATCGATCCCGGGCAACCAGCGCAAGATGATCCTTGGGTATGAACCGATACCCTGATCCCGATAAGCTACCCATGCAGGTGATTAATGTTCCAGGTATTTATTGGGAATGTTTCCGGGTTGATATTCACTCCCGTAGGCCGCCTTCATCAGCAGGGACACGACCGCATAGATATCCTGTTCTGTTCGCTGGAACTGCCTGAGCAACCCCATCATCGCATAACTTACTGGGTTTACGGATGGGATGAAGGTTTCCCATGCGTATCCCCTGCCCCAGATCAGTCCTTTGACGGTCAGGCTCAAATCCACCCCATGACCCAGCAGGAATTGCAGCATGTCCATAGAGCGGTTTGCATGCTG
>JALOMP010000117.1 GCA_025455365.1 Chitinophagaceae bacterium
GCTGATGATCGGCGTGCCCATCAGGCTTCCGAAGGTACCCACATTGGTGAAGGTGAACGTGCCGCCCTGGGTATCGTCCGGGCGAAGTTTCGCATTGCGCGCGGCATTGGCCAGGCCGTTAACCTGTTTGGTGAGTCCAACCAGGTTGAGCTGGTCCGCATTTTTAATGACCGGCACGATGAGGTTGCCGCTCGGCAGTGCTGTGGCCATGCCGATATTGATATCCCGTTTGATGATTATTTTATCGCCATCCACGCTTGAATTCAGTAATGGGTATTTCTTCAGGCAGCGTACAATGGCTTCAATGAAGAGGGGTGTGAAGGTGATCTTTTCGTTTTCCTGTTTTTCAAAATCCTTCTTGACCCGCTCACGCCACAACACCATATTGGTTACATCGGCTTCCGAGAAGCTGGTCACATGGGGACTGGTGGCCTTGCTCTTTACCATATGATCGGCAATGAACCGCCGCATGCGGTCCATCTCCACGATTTCCACGTTGCCGCCATAGGCGGGTGCAGCCGGTTTTTCTTCGGCCGGTGCGGGTTTTGGTGCCGGTGCCGCAGCTGCCGCTGGTGGCTGGGCCGCTTCCGCGGAAACGGCGGGCTGTGGTTCCGGCGTCGGCACGCTTTGTGGTGTTGGAACAGTCGCAGCCGGTGGAACGACCATCGGCGTTGGACTGGGTTTATATGCTGGCGCTGTGGCTTGTTCAGCGATCCCCGAAGCCTGTGGCCTCGCTGCCTGTACCTGCCTGCCATTGGCTACATAATCCAGTATATCTTTTTTGGTCAGCCTTCCTTCGTTACCGGTGCCGGGGATCTTCTCCAACTCGGACATCGATATGCCTTCGCTGGCGGCAATATTGAGCACCAGCGGTGAATAGAATCGAATACCCGCAGGTTTGATGCTGTGCCCGCCAGCCGGCTGATACGGCACCTCAGCGGGATCCTCCGGCAGGGCGGAAGAGGGTACTGGGGCCTGGGGGGGCACGCTTACGCCCGGTGTTACTGGACTGGATGCCTGGGGCCCGGCTCCTGCGGCTTCTTCCGCGCCGACCCTGATTCGGGCGATGACGGCGCCCACAGGTACCACATCGTTTTCATTGCAGAGCACTTCTTCCAGGATGCCTTCGGCAGTGGAGGGAACTTCACTGTCCACCTTGTCGGTGGCTATGTCCATGATGGTTTCATCCTGCCTGACGAAATCACCGGGTTTTTTATGCCATCGGAGTACGGTGGCCTCCATAATACTTTCTCCCATCTTGGGCATCACCAGGTCGACAAGAGCCATATAATCTAGTCTTTAAATGTATGATATACAATCAACCTTACCGGGTGGCAACACCCTGGCAAGCAACCGGCGTAAAGGTAGCAGTTTCCCGCTAACGAATGCCGTCGCGCAGCGTTGCGTTATGAACAGGATGTGAATACAGCATGGCAGCAAAGACGGGGTAAACGTTTTAAGCCCCCAGGATATATCGACGCATCGCGTTGAGTGCGTAGTTCGCGGTCAGTTCGATGTTCCGCTGCCTGTCGAACCTGAACTGGAACTGGTGTGTGGCCGTTTCTTCTTTTCCGGCGATGCCTACCCATACCGTGCCTACCGGTTTCTCGGGCGTTCCGCCATCAGGTCCCATGATGCCGGAAGTGGCCAGCGCATAGTCACTGCCTGTTTCCCGGAGTACGCCTTCCGCCATTTCCGTAACGGTTTCGCGGCTCACGGCCCCGTATTTTTCCAGCGTCTCCGCCCGCACACCGGTAAGCGATTGCTTCACCGCATTGGCATAGGCCACCGCGCCACCCAGGTAATACTGGCTGCTGCCCGGCAACGAAGTAAGCAGGTGCGCGATGTAACCACCGGTGCAACTTTCGGCCGTGGACAGGGTCTTTTTTTCTTTCAACAAAATATCCCCGATAACCTGTGTCATATTTTTATCCTCATCCACCACCATCACGTCGGCTACCAGTTGCTTGAGCATATCGAATTCAGCTTCCAGTTCGGCAACCATTTTTGCCTGGTTGCCGCGGGTGCTGAGACGCAGTTTGACCATGCCGTAATTCGGCAGATAGGCAAGCTTGATATTGGCGGGCAGGGTGGATTCGAAATCTTTAATGCGTTCGGCAAGGAAGGATTCCCCAATGCCAGCCGTCACCAGGGTACGGTGCACGATCGGTGGTAACTGGAAAATCTCCTGCAGTTTCGGCAACACGCTGCTGGTCATCATGCCCTTCATTTCATGGGGGACGCCCGGCATGCTTATGAATATTTTGCCCTTCTTCTCAAACCACATACCCGGAGCGGTACCCCGCTTGTTCTGGATGACGGTGCATACATCCGGGACTTCTGCCTGTTTGAGGTTTCGTTCCAGCAGGGGCCTTTTCAAATGGACTTCGAAGATGTTCTTTACATTGGCCAGCGCTTCCTGGTCCACCACCAGCCTGCCGCCGAAAAACTGGCATAACAGGGGTTTGGTGATATCATCGGCCGTGGGACCCAGTCCCCCGGTAATCAGGATGATGTCAGACAGGTTGCTTTCTTCTTCGAGCGACTGCCAGATGTCTTTCCATACGTCACCCACGGCGATCCTGCGATGCACCCATACGCCGATCTTATTCAGTTCCTGGGCCATCCATGCGCTGTTTGTATCGATGGTCTGCCCGATCAGCAGCTCGTCGCCAATGGTGATAATGGTTGCATCTGATTTCCGCGGTGTCATCCCTCTAAGATTTAGAACACTAATTTCGTGAATTCTTACATGCTTATGAAAATACGTTCATACTTCTTTGCGATGTCGTACCTTTTGGTACTAACCACACAGGCGCAGGACATTTCCGGTGCGCTGGCGAAGGCTTTTGCGTCCCTGGAGAAGGACCCCCAGATGGTTCATGGCATTGCTGCGCTGTATGTGGTGGATGTGAACACAGGGGCGATTGTCTTCAATCGCAACGGCCACACCGGTTTGGCCCCGGCCAGCGCGCAGAAAGTAGTAACCGCCGCCACCGCCCTGGAATTGCTGGGCAGCGTTTACCGGTACACGACACTTTTCGGTTATGAAGGACCGGTAGTAGATGGCGTTTTAAAAGGCGCCATGCTGGTCAAAGGCACGGGCGATCCCACCCTGGGCAGTGCCCGGTTTCCACGCACCAAACCGGCCTATCTTGAACGTCAGCTGAAACAGGCCTTAAAGGCAGCCGGGATCCAGTCGGCGGAGGGCGGCATGCGGGCGGTGCTGTCCAACCAGGAATCCTATAACCTGCCGGGTGGCTGGATATGGGAGGATGTGGCCAACTATTACGGGGCCGGTCATGGCTCGCTCAATTGGAATGAAAACCTGTACGACCTCTGGCTGAAGCCGGGCAGGGAAAAGGGTGATCCTGTTCAATTGCGGGTGAACCAGGATTGGACGATGGCTTCCGTGTATGCGGATATCCGGGGCAGGCGTGATGGAACCGTAAGCCTGGCAGCGGATTCACTCAAACGGGCGAATACCCGTGTATCAAACCCCGCGTTGTTCCGTTTCGACAATCTCCTGTCAACGGGTCCAAGGGGTAGCGGCGACCAGGCCTTTGTTTTCATTCGCCCCGGTGAAAAAAGTTTTCTCCTGCAAGGCACCGTGCCCTGTTGTGTGGACAGTTTCCGGATCCAGGGTTCGATTCCCGATCCGGACAGGTTTACCCTGGATGAACTGGCCCGCGTTTGCGGCGTAAAGGGAGTGAGAAGCATGGAATATGTCAATGCACCACCGGGCGTCTTTCCATATAAGTTGCTGATGGAATACCAATCACCTGCACTGGACAGTATTGTTTATTGGTTCCTGCAAAAAAGCATTAACCTCTATGGCGAAGCGCTGGTTCATACCCTTGCCATGGAAAGGAGCGGTTTTGCCAGCTATGAACCTGGCCTGCGCCTGATCCGCAATTTCTGGAAAGACAAGGGGATTGACACCACTGCGCTCAATATCGTGGATGGCAGCGGGCTTTCGCCGCAAAACCGGGTAACGGCCAAAGCCCTGACCGAGGTGATGCGATATGCGCACACCCGCACATGGTATCCTGCATTTTATGCCGCACTACCGGTATTTAATGGCGTGAAGATGAAAAGCGGCACCATCCGGGGCGTGAAATCCTACACAGGGTATGTAAAGAACAAGTCCGGCCGGGAATATGCTTTTGCCATCATCGTGAATAATTTCGCCGGATCGGCATCTTTGATCAACCAGAAAATGTTTGCCGTTCTCGACGTCCTCAAGTGAACCCTAACCGACACCTGTCAACCGTCAACTATATTCAAATATCTTTTCCATCAACACCCATTTAACGCCCTCCGGCGCATGTGGCAGGGAGTCCTGGAATCCCCACATGATTTTTTCCCATTCCTGCACTTTCTGGTTGACGAGGTCCATGGCCGCTTTGCGTTCAAAGCTAAAATCGTCCGTGGTATCTATCAACATCATCAACCGGTTCCCGGTACGGAAGATCTCCATGCGCAGGATGCCCGCGTCTTTGAGGCTTTGCAATACCTCGGGCCAAACGGCGCGATGGTATTCTTCGTACTTGTCAATCAGCGCGGGATCGTTCTTTAGGTCGCAGGCCAGGACGTAGGTAGGCATGGCGGTGATTTAATCTTTTTATCAATAGGCTGTTTGCGATGTTCCGTTTTCCTTCCAGTTTTTTAACCTGTTTCACCACTGCGATGCGCCGGTTGATCCGCGCGAGTGACTGGATCCTAGCGGAAAAGCATCGGCGCGAATTCCGTCAGGTATACCCGCCAGTTACGCCAGATATGACCGCCTTCGCTTTCGCGATAGGTATAGGGCATACCGATTTTATCCAGTTTCGCCCGGTATTCCACATTGTTCGCAAACAGGAAATCTGTTTTTCCGATGGCGATCCAATACAGCTTGTACCCGTTATCCTTCTGCTTTTTCAGGGTTTCATCAAATTGCTGGTATGCCTTGGGTATTTCGTTTCCCTGGCGGGGCAGGATCGCCGCGGAAAACAGGCCGATGTAATCAAACGTATTCGGGTACAGGCGGGAAATATGCAGGGAATGAAATCCGCCCATGGAGAGGCCGGCAATCGCCCTGGATGCTTTTTCGGCTTTCACCCTGTATGAACTTTCTACGAACCGGATGATATCCTTGAAGGTTTCTTCATACGTGCCATCCATGGTTTTCGGCGCCATGAACTGCGGTTTATAAAATCCGCGGGTTTCCTCGCCGGGTGCAGCTTCCTGCGATACGTTCCCGTTGGGCAATACCACGATCATGGGTTTCGCCTTTCCCTGGGCGATGAGGTTATCCATGATTTGCGCGGTCCTTCCCAGGGTGATCCATGCTTCTTCATCGCCGCCGGCTCCGTGCAGCAGGTATAGCACAGGATATTTCTCCTTGCTGGTTTCATAGCCTGGTGGGGTATAAATGGTAATGCGTCTCTTGCGACCGTTACCCGGCGAATCATACCAACGGCGGGTAACGGAACCATGGGGTACGTCGCGCACCCGGTACATGTCGGCTTGTCCGCTTCCAATAATAAAGATATTCATCACGGAAGCCACGTCCCTGACCATGAAAGGATTGGCGGGGTCGGTGGTGCGAAATCCGTCAACGATGACATTATAAATGTACAGTTCGGGGGGAAGGACATCGCTGGTATACGACCAAACGCCTTTGTCATCTTTGGTCATAACCGCGGATCCAGGTGTGAACCCTTCCGCCGGCATCCAGTCGCCGGAAACCTTTACCTCCTTTGCATCCGGCGCGAGAACCCGGATGGTAACTTTGCCACTTTCATGTATTTCCGGGGAAACGATTTCCGGTGCGCCTCTTAAGGCCTGTTGGGAGAATGCCGCCAGACCGGGCAGGACAATCAGGAAGAGTGCGATGATCTGTTTGCGCATGGTTATTGAAAGTTTGTGATGATACTTTTTTAGGATTCGGACCGGTTTTTACGCCCGGTTCCGTCACGAGTCTTGCTGACCCAATTTAATTGATTTATGCCACCCGGTATGCATAGCCTTGCCGGAATTCCAGGCTTAGGTCTCGGTGGACCTGACCCTGTATCCTTTCCATCCGTACCAGACCACCACCATGAAACAACAGAGGGGAATAAAATAGGAAGTGGCCGTGGAATACCGGTCGGCCACCCATCCCATCACATATGGCATAATGGCGCCACCCACAATGGCCATGATGATGAAGGAAGAAGCTCTTTTTGTCTGGGTCCCGAGTTGTTTCACACCCATGGCAAAAATCGTTGGGAACATAATCGACTCAAAGAAAAAGATCGCCATCAGCGCATATACGGAGAGCATACCCTTATGAAACACCACGATGACACAGAGGGCGATATTGACCATCGCGTAGATGGCCAGCAGGCGATGCGGGGCGACGGTCTTCATGATGGCCGTTCCGGCAAACCTGCCCATCGTAAAAATAAAAAGACTGGCCGATAGCAGGTAAGAAGCCTTTTCGTTGTCAATACCCACGTCCTGTTCCGTGCAATAGTTGATGAAGAGCGCGGCAATACCCACCTGGGCAGCCACATAGAAGAATTGGGCGATGACGGCGCCGGTAAAATGAGGTTGCCTGGATAGATGGATGCCCTGGCCGCTGTGTCGCTGGTCGAGTGGTTCTTCTTCCCGGACCTCCGGCATAGGCGTGCGCAGGAAGAGCAAGGCCACCAGGAGCACCATCGCGGCGATGGCGATATATACCAGTTTCACGGAACCGAGGTTGTCCGTACCCGTGCCTTCCTGGTTGCCGAAGAACAGTGCGCCGCCGATGATGGGACCGATAAAGGATCCTACCCCGTTGAAGCTTTGCGAAAGGTTGAGGCGGAATTCAGATGTCTCCGGCTTGCCGAGTACGGTGATATAGGGATTGGCTGCGGTTTCCAGAAAGGTAAGACCGCAGGCCAGGACGAAGAGCGAAAAGAGGAAAAAGGGAAAACTTGCCAGGGATGCGGAAGGGTAGAAGAGGAGGGCGCCGGTGGCATACAGCAGTAGCCCGGTGATGATGCCTTTCTTGTAACCCACGCGGTTCATGAAGATACCCGCCGGCAGGGCTACCAGGAAATATGCTCCGAAATAAGCCGCCTGCAACAGCGTCGAGCGTTGCCGGGTGATGTTCAGTGTTTCCTGGAAATGTTTGTTCAGTACATCCAGTAAACCATACGCGAGTCCCCAAAGAAAAAAGAGGGACGTGACGAGGACCAGGGGGATGATAAAATTGTTTTTTTGTTTCATAGACAACGACGGCCACCGGGGCGATTTACCATGAAGGTATTGGTTGGTAATCAAAATACCACGAATAGGGTATCAGCGTCATTTTATTTGGCGCTTTTGAAAAGTATGCTTAGTTTCTACAGTAACCTGTAAAACACATGCCATGAAAAAGATTCCTATGGTTGTCTTCGCAATCTTCTTTTTCAGTCTCTCTGCTTACGCCGGTCAATCCTCTTGCTTTTTGACTGTTCCGTTCCAGGCGGTGGTGGTTGGGAATCCCTTGTCGCTTTCCGGGGTGAGCCCCGCAACGGGAAATGACCGGAATTTGCATGTGCAACGATTCATCCAAGATCGAAAGTTCACAACAGGTAGAAAAATGAGCTTCAAGGACCGCCTGGCCTTGCGGATCATGTCTAAAAAGATCAAGAAGCAGGCTTATCGGCCTGGGGATGATCTTACCGAGGCCGACAAGATGGCCAAGTCCTCCAGGACGATCGGGATCATTGCCGTGGTTTTGGCCGCTATTCCATTTATCACCATTATTGCCGCGATCCCGCTGGGGATCATCGCCATCAACAAAGCATCGAAAGCCAAGAAAATGGGCAGCACGAAAAAGACGGGAAAGGTCCTGGGCATTGTGGCGCTCGCGATTGTGGGGTTATGGATCGTGATTGTTACAATAACTTTAGCTAGTGGAGTAGTTTTTATGGGTTAAATACACGCATCCGTAGCCAAAATCTGCATATTGTGTCTTGTTTTTTGTGGAGTATTGAATTCGGCAGACCTTTTCCTTTTTTATTAGAGCTTGTCTTATTGGACTTCGCATAGACCTACGCATAACGAAGACAATCTTGGTTCGAAAGAGCGGTCCTTAGTCAATTGCGCCGTCGAGG
>JALOMP010000118.1 GCA_025455365.1 Chitinophagaceae bacterium
CGTTACCAGAATATGGCAGGGCATGTTGCCAAAGTGGTCATGCCCATGTACCGTACCAAATACCTGTACCAGAACAGCTGGGAGGTTGTACACAAAGGCGGTGCGAATCTCGGTTACCAGTGGTTTGAATACACTGTAATTAAGGAATCCACGAACAGGCAGGGCTTTGATCTCTACCTGGTGGATGTCAACGGGTTGCTGGACCGCGACAAGGTTTACGGGTACGATGATGACACCGAGCGGTTCATGGCATTCCAGATCGCGGTGGTCGACTGGCTTTCCCATTGGCAGCACAGGCCTGATATCGTGCATGTGCATGATCATCATACGGCGATGATCCCCTTTATGATGCAACACTGCCTGGGTTATCGCCAGTTATCCGGCATACCAACGGTCCTTACCATCCACAACGCACAGTACCAGGGTGCCATGGATTGGGGCAAAAGCCTGTATGTTCCTGCATGGGACAGCTGGAAATGGGGCGTTTTGGAATGGAATAATATGATCAACCCGCTGGCCTGTGGGATAAAATGCGCTCACCGGGTTACCACGGTGAGTTCGAGTTACCTGGACGAACTTAAGTTCATGAGCAATGGGCTGGAACCGCTTTTTGAATATGAGAAAGGGAAATGTTCGGGCATCCTCAACGGCATCGACACGGATGTCTGGGATCCCTCCACAGACCATTATATTGACAATCATTTCAAAGTTACGGATGCTACAAGGGGAAAAGCAGCCAATAAGGCCCTCCTGTGTGAGACCTTTGGCCTTGATCCCGAAAAACCACTGTTCATTTTTATCGGCAGGCTGGTGGGTGAGAAAGCAGCGGATTTACTGCCCCAGGTGATTGGCGACAGCTTTTACCATATAGGCCGGAAAATGAATTTCCTGGTGCTCGGCAGCGGGGAGCCGCATGTGGAAGGTCAGCTCGAAATCATGAAATCCATCAGTGCAGGAGATTATAATGCGTACATTGGGTATAATGAGAGCCTCAGTCATTTAATGTATGCCGGGGCTGATTTCCTGCTGATGCCATCCCGGGTGGAACCCTGCGGGCTAAACCAGATGTACGCGATGCGATACGGGACTGTACCGGTGGTGCGAAAGACCGGTGGGCTGAAGGATACCGTGATTGATTACGGTGAAGAAGGCGGATACGGGGTTACCCATGTCCATGCGGCCGTGGGTGATATCACCCAGGCGGTGTACCGGGCTACGGTACTGTTTGAGGATAAAAAGAAGTTCCGCGACGTCAGGAAGCTCATGATGAAGCTCGATTTCAGCTGGAACGCAAGCGCCCGCCATTACACTGATTTATATAAAACCCTGAGATAAATTGCATACCTTAACCAAACGCCATATGAAAAGAGAAGTAGTGGCCATCATCCTGGGCGGTGGCGCGGGATCCCGGCTTTACCCACTGACAGCAACCCGTAGCAAGCCCGCTGTACCGATCGCCGGCAAATACCGGCTCGTGGACATACCTATCTCCAATTGCCTGAACTCGGGTATTGGACGGATGTATGTGCTGACGCAGTTCAACTCTGCCTCGCTTAACAAGCATATCAAGAATACCTACCATTTCAGCGCCTTCAGCTCTGCTTTTGTAGATATCCTGGCGGCTGAGCAAACTCCGGACAACCCAACCTGGTTCCAGGGTACGGCCGACGCGGTTCGTCAATCCCTCCGCCACATCGAACAACAGGACTTTGATTATGTGCTCATCCTGTCCGGCGACCAGCTTTACCAGATGGACTTCCAGGACATGGTGGACCGGCACATCGACTTAAACGCGGACATCAGCATCGCCACCATCCCTGTGGGTGATCGGGAAGCGCCGGAATTCGGCATTCTTAAAACCACCGAAGGCATCATCACGTCTTTCGTGGAAAAACCTTCCAAAGACATTCTGGCCGATTGGGTCAGCGACACCGGACCGGAAATGCAGGCCATGTCACGCAATTACCTGGCCAGCATGGGTATTTACATATTCAGTCGCAAGATCCTGTTCGACCTGCTCCAGGACATCCATCCAGATGCCACGGACTTCGGCAAGGAGATCATTCCTTCCTCCATCAAGGAGTACAAGGTAGCCAGTTACCAGTATGACGGGTACTGGACGGACATCGGGAATATCTATTCTTTCTTCGAAGCCAACCTGGCACTGACGCAGGACATACCGCCGTTCAATCTCTTTGACAACAGCAAGTCTGTATATACCCGTGCCCGCATGCTGCCTCCTGCCAAGATCAGCGGCACCACCCTGGAAAAAACCATCATCGCGGAAGGCTGCATCATCAATGCCAGCCGGGTTGAAAACAGCGTGATCGGTATCCGTACGCGGATCGGTTATGGTACTACGGTGGTGAGCAGTTATATCATGGGATCGGACTATTTTGAAACCCTGGAGGAAATGAATAATTCCGTCAGCCGAGGCCTGCCGAAGCTCGGTATCGGGGAACGATGCTATATCCGCAACGCCATCATCGATAAAAACTGCCGGATCGGGAACGATGTGCGCATCAATGGAGGCAGCCACCTTGCCAATGCGGACCATTCGCATTACACCGTAAAAGACGGGATCATTGTCATTAAGAAAGGGGCGATCCTTCCGGATGGCTTTGTTATCTGATTCACCGTATCAAACATCTGCCCGGCAGATGTTTTTTTATACACCGACGAGTCCGTGTAAATTTTACATGACCGCCTTAAACGATTGCCATGGCATCAGGTCCAACTGTGTCCCTTTCATCTGCGCCATCCCATAAACCCAGGTTGCGTTTCTGGCAGATATGGAATATGAGCCTTGGATTCCTGGGTATCCAATTTGGCTTTGGGCTTCAGAACGCCAATGTTTCGCGGATATTCCAGACCCTTGGTGCAAAGATCGACGATATCCCCATTCTCTGGATTGCGGCACCACTCACCGGGTTAATTGTGCAGCCGATTATCGGCCATATGAGTGACAAAACCTGGATGGGTAAGTGGGGCAGGCGCAGGCCGTACTTTATGGCAGGGGCTATCCTGGCATCCCTGGCGCTCTTTATTTTTCCGAATGTCACGGCATTATGGATGGCCGCCATCATGCTATGGATACTCGATGCATCTATCAATGTGTCCATGGAACCCTTCCGTGCCTTTGTGGGCGATATGCTGCCCGATGAACAGCGAACATCGGGGTTTGCCATGCAGAGTTTCTTTATAGGAATCGGTGCGGTAGTTTCCTCCATCCTTCCCTGGTTGCTTACCCTCCTGGGCGTGTCAAATGAAGCAGAACCCGGCGTTATCCCCGATTCGGTCAGGATTTCATTTATCATCGGAGCCGTCGTTTACCTGGCCTCGGTGGCATATACGGTATTTACAACCCGGGAGTACTCGCCTGAAGAATTGAAAAGCTTTGCCGCCGGGGAAGGCAAGGAGACCGTTTTTGATGGGAAAATCCAGACAGCTCCGGCTTCATTTACGCGTAATGGCTGGATATGGACATTGTTGGGTACGGTTGCGTCCGTCGCGCTCTGGTATTATAACGCCAGCCATGCGGAGAATCCTCTGGAAAAGGAATTGTTTGTTCTCACCGGGGGTGTTGCCGTGTTTGGATTCGTGCAGTTGATAGCAGGCGCGATTGCCAGGGGAGGGAAGGCGAATGGGCTGGTTGAGGTGGTGGATGATCTATACCACATGCCCGGCATGATGAAAAAACTGGCCGTTATCCAGTTCTTCACCTGGTTCGCGCTTTTTTCAATGTGGATATACTCCACGCCGGCCCTTGCACAACACCTGGCGGGAACCTCAGATACGTCTTCAGCAGCGTATAATGAGATCGGCAACTGGGTGGGGGTGCTCTTTGGCGTCTATAACGGCGCGTCTGCACTCTTTGCCTTCCTGCTGCCGGTGATCGCGGCTAAGACATCACGACCGTTGACTCACCTGATCGCGCTGGTAGCCGGAGGCGTAGGGCTGATCACTTTCTACCTGTTCAAGGATAAGAATATGCTCATCATCAGCATGCTGCTGATGGGGCTTGCCTGGTCGAGCATCCTTTCGCTTCCGTATTCCATGCTTACCGCATCCCTGCCGGCCCATAAGATGGGGGTGTTTATGGGTATCTTCAATTTTTTCATCGTCATACCGCAGATCCTGGCTGCCACTTTGCTCGGCTTTTTTACAAAGCACCTCTTCGGCGGCAATGCGATCTACACCATCGTACTGGGTGGTATGGCGATGATTTTGGCCGGGTTGCTAAACCTTCGTTTAAAAGACAAATCCTGACAGTCATGAAAAAGCGCGTATTGCTCAGTTTCTGCACTACCTTCTGTTTCCTGGCCATACTAACGGCTCAGGATACACGCATATATCCCGTTCACTGGTGGACCGGCATGAAGTACAACAAAGTGCAATTGATGATGTACAATCCGACCGGTCTCCCGAAAGCGGTTAGCGCCAGCTACCCCGGTGTGAAAATTCTCAAACAGACCCAGCCGGAAAACAGTCATTACCTCTTCGTGGATATTGAAATCGGTGCTGCCACCCGGCCCGGTACGGTCAATTTCAAGACGGCGGATGGGAAAACGATCCCTTATGTACTGAAATCCCGGGTTAAAGGGAATGGGGTCAGTCGGGTCAAAGGTGTGGGTTCCGAGGACCTGGTATATCTGATCATGCCGGACCGTTTTGTGAACGGAGATCCATCGAATGACCAGTTCGCAGACCTGGAAGACAAGACCGCAGATCGCTCCAATCCTTTCGCCCGTCATGGCGGGGACATGCAGGGCGTTCAGAGCAAACTGGATTACCTGAAAGACCTCGGCGTGACAACGGTCTGGATGACGCCCGTAAACGAAAACGATATGCCCAGGATGGTGGAAGGAGGACGATGGTCGATGAGCGGCTACCACGGTTACTGGATCACCAGTCATTACGAGATGGACAAGCGCCATGGGGGTAACGAGGCCTATCGAAAACTGGCGGATGCCGCCCACGCAAAAGGCATGAAGATCGTGCAGGATGCGGTATATAACCATGTAGGAGAGCGCCACCATACCGTCCTGGACATGCCCATGAAAGCGTGGCTGAACCAATGGCCAGCCTATACGGGCTCGAATCACCGCGAGGAAGTTTTCTACGATCCGTATGCCTCCGCGTTGGACAAAAAAGTGATGGTGGGAGGCTGGTTCGTACCGCACCTGCCGGACCTGAACCTGTCCAATCCCATGGTGGCAAAATTTGTGATCCAGTATTCGATCTGGGCCACTGAGGAATTCGGCATCGATGGATGGCGCGTGGATACCTATAAGTATTGCGACGAGAAATTCCTGAACGATATCAATACGGCCCTTGAAAAGGAATTTCCTTCGATCACGGTCTTCGGGGAAGCCTGGACCCAGAACGCCACCGGCGGTGCGTATTTCGCGCAGAACAATATCACCGCGCCTTTCCGGCATAACCTGCAGGGCATTACCGATTTTCCGTTGAATGGCGCCATCCTGGATGCCGTCAACCAGCCCTTTGGCTGGAACGAGGGAGTGAACCGGCTTTATACGACACTCTCCCAGGATGTGCTGTATAAGAATCCCCTTCGGAACTGCATTTTCCTGGATAACCACGACATGAACCGCGCATTTTCCGTCGTCGGCGAGAACCTCGCGAAGTACAAAATGGCGCTGGGATTGATGCTTACCCTGAGAGGTATTCCACAGTTATATTACGGAAATGAGATCGGCATGAAAAATTTCAAGAATCCCACGGATGCGGAAGTACGCCATGATTTCCCGGGCGGATGGCCGGGCGACACTGTCAATAAGTTCACTTCAACGGGCCGTAGTGCATTGGAAAATGAAATTTTTGATTACGTGCGCACGCTGGCAAAATACAGGCAGGGTTCCCCAGCCCTTACGAAAGGTAAAACCATGCAGTTTATTCCGCAGAATGGCGTCTACGTCTTTTTCCGTTATACGGACAGGCAAACGGTGATGTGCGTGCTGAACTCGAACGACCAGGAGTCATCGCTTGGCCTTTCCCGTTACCAGGAGCGGACAAACGGATTTAGTCGCGCCCGCAATGTGATTACCGGAACCGAGGCCACCTTGGGTGAGTCGATGGCTGTCCCGGCCAAATCTTTCACCATCCTGGAACTTAGATAAGCAATTGCCAGGATAGTTTCTTGAGCCATTGCCGGTCTGCAATGATCTCGTTCATCTGGGCCTTGAAGCCTGCCCCGTTGAATTTTTTACCCCCCGTAGGTGCTGTCAGTTCGCGGGCACTGGCTGGCTTGAGTTCCAGTTTCGTGGCATACCAGGTGGTATGCATACGGGGGATGGCCAGGCCCAGGATCATGCCGGGCAGACCACCGAAGGATTCCGGGCCGGAGGCCGGAATAATCTCGTCCGTAAAGAATGCGATGACCACGATGGAGTCATTGATCCGGGTCACGGCCTTCCGGCATTCAAAACCCGCGATCGTCCTGGGTTCGTTGGTAATCTTCCATTCCATCTGTGGCAGGGAATCAGCGATCAGGAATTCCGATCCAAAGATTTCTTTCTTGTGCACGAAAGTCTGCTGCGCGTAGTCCCGATAATAGGTATTGGTGATATAACTGAGTCCCCAGTGGATCATCTTGTTTTCAGGGTCGCGACCGGTTTTGTAGAGACTGCGGGTGGAGTCGAATAGGAGGTCGAAATAGGTCACGGCAAATTTCGGGAAGGCATCCTTCATCATGTCTTCCCAGATATTCTCTTCTTCGAGCAGGGAATGCTGGTTGGTGCGTTTTTCATATTCGATCCGGCCATAGGTGATGAATTTCGCGTCCTGGGCGGAAAGCGCCAGCGCCGAAAAGCAGCCGGCCAGGCAGAGCAGCATGATCTTTTTCATCAGAATGACATGGGTTTTGCGTTCTTGCTGAAGTTCCAAAGCAGCGAGAACATGAGGTAACGATTGACGGTATTATACGTCCGCTCGGAGACCAGGTTGGTATTGATCGTCCGCCGGAAGCCGATGTTCTGGTTGAACACGTCAAAAGCATATATACGGAAGCGGAATGCATCTTCCTTTCCCATTTTTCGATCGATCCACTGGTTGACCAGGATGGCGTTATTGTTGTCCGGGAAGATCTCCGTTTTCTGCCGGAAATTGGCGCTGATCTCACCGCCATATTCCAGCCGCCAGGGCAGTTGAATGGTGTATTCGCCTCCGAAGGTCTGGGTCCAATAGTTGGCATTGAGGTCTTCTTGTATGGAAGAGCTCGAAAAATTCTGGCTGAAATTGTAGAATGTCCAGAAATTGTATTTCTTCTCCACGGTCCGGTTCAGGTAGAAGCCTCCACCGATATTGCCGTTGCGGATCTGGTTCTCTACGCCGTTGACCTCGTTGACATTCTGACCGTAATTGCCATCCACATTGATCGACACGCCCCATTTCTTCTTGATCCGGAAATTGTAGTTCAGGTAGGCGTTCACATTGTACACCCCTTTCACGTTGATGGCCTGGAATACACGCCGGCCCAGGCTGTCCACGAAATCGCGGGTACTGAACGCATGCTGGGTGATATCCGTCGATACGGAACTCCAGAACCCGCTCTCACTTAAAAAGTCGTAGCCGCCGAAGTTCAGGTTCAGGTTGTGTGCCACTGCTACTTGCAGATCCGGGTTACCGATGGCGATGTTCAGGGGATCATTATTGTCGATCACCGGCTGGAGCTGCTCAATACTGGGCTGCTGGGTTCGACCGCTATAACTGATCCGCAGGTTCTTGTTTTTCTTCAGGGTAAAATTGGCATTGGCGCGGGGAAAGAAATTAACGAAGCGGAGCGTGAGGCTAGTGTCCCGGCGCAGGTCCTGCTGCTCGAGGGTATTGCCGGCCACACTGGCCCCAACTGTAAGACTGAGTTTCTTGGCCTTATTGAATCGATAATTGATCCCGCCTGAATTTTCGATACCGGTATAGTCAAAGGTATTGCTTAGCCCTCCCACTTCCTGGTCATACTTTTCTGCATTCGGATCTGCTTTTTCCAGGGTGCGACGATCCGAGAAATTCTTTCGGACAGCGAGCCCGTAGTTGAACTCCAGGTAACTCCTGGTGGACAGGGGATGGGTATAGCTTAGGGTGCCGTAGTCCTGGCGGATTTGGGCCGACAGGGTATGGCCGGCCTTGCGGAATTTTTTACGATAGATCGCTGTGCTGCTGAACTGCTCTTGCTCTCCTTCGTTTGTGGTATTGCGGAGACTGCTATTCACGAGCTTGTTGTCTTCGCTTAGCGAAGCGGTTTGGAAGCGGTTGTTGAGGGTCGATTGCCCCATGGACCCGGCCACGGTCACTTTCAGGGAACTGGAGGAGTCCAGCTTTACATCATAGAGACCTTCGGCTCTTGTGCGTTCACGGCTTTGGAAGACCTGGTTGTCCTGGTCCTGGAAAAAGGTTGTGTCCGGCAGGATATATTGCGTGCGGTTTTTAATATCCGCATTGTTGTTGAGTTTGTTGTACCGGACATTCCCGTTGAGATGCTTGGCATCCCTATCCCATTTATCGGCGAAATTGACGCCCAGGCTCCAGCTTTTCGGCAGACCCTCGCCCTGGAAATTGCTGTTACTGAACTCGTCACCATTGTTGTTAAAGCTGATATACATCCCCCCATCATCTGATACGCCGGTTTCCAGTCCACCTCCGCCCAGCCCGCCATAATTCATGTTATCCTGCCAGTTTAAACCGGTCTTGCCATTGTTGGACATGATGCCGTAACCCGTAATTTTTTTCTTGCCCTTGAAATAATTCCCCATCGCGGAATTGTTCCAGTATCGGTTCATATCGGAGCCGGCCTCCAGCTTGCCAAAATACCCGTTTTTCTTATCCTCCTTCAGCTTGAGGTTGATCGTTTTGGTCTTGGAGCCGTCGTCGATCCCGGTAAACTCACTCTGCTCGCTTTTCTTGTTGAACACTTCCACATCGTCCACCATATTCGCCATCAGGTTTTTCGTGGCGATGGTGGGGTCGTCACTGAAAAACTCTTCGCCATCCACCAGTACTTTCTGGACCCGTTCCCCCTGGGCGGTAATCTGCCCGTTCCGGTCGATCTGGAACCCGGGCATCTGCTTCAGCAGGTCTTCCACCGAGGCCCCCGGTTTTACCTTGAAGCTGTCTGCCTTGAAGACCATGGTATCGCCCTTAAAACGGATGGCCGGAATGGTCTTGCGGACGATGATTTCTTCCAGCAGCTTACTTTTCAGGGTCAGGTAGATCGCCCCCAGGTCCGTTTCCCCGCCCTGGGACAGGTTGACTGCGTCAGAATAGGCGGCGAAGCCGGGATGGCTGACAGACAAAAGGAATAGGCCCGTATCCGGCAGAACCAGGCTGAAGCGTCCATCCGGGTTGGTGCGGGTGAAGCGGACCAGGACGGAATCCGACTGCCGGAGCACGGCGATGGAACTGTTGTAAAGGTTTTTTCGATTGACGGAGTCGGTGATCTGCCCCCTCAGCGTAGGGCGCTGCGCTTGGGCAGCCATGGAGAGACAGACCATGAAGGTTAGCCATAACATCCGCATAAGCGTCGGCACTCAGTGTTTTGGTTCTGGTTTGAGCACAACGAAACTCGAAGTATTTATTAAAAGCCTAAATTGTTATTCTGTAAACTTTCGTTAAACCTATTCAAGCGGTACTATGGCCACTTCGCGCGGAAAGCAATCGGCGGCAAAAGCCGTCAAGCCTTATGAAGAAATCCATTTCGTGGACACCACCAAACCAGTCTGGAATTATTCACTCTTCCAGGATGAAGTGATCCGGAATTTCCAGCAGGGCACCTGTTATGATGCATACCGGTATTTCGGTAATAAACAGATCACGGTTCTCGAAACCCCCGGCACTTATTTTGCCGTCTGGGCACCCAATGCCACGAAAGTAACGGTCACGGGTAACTTCAACGACTGGGATAAAACCACCCATCCGTTGTTTGTAAGGCTGGACCACAGCGGTATCTGGGAGGGGTTTATTCCCAACCTGCCCAGGGGCGAAGTATATAAGTACCATATTCATGGGTACAAAGGTTTGGAAATCGACAAGGGCGATCCTTATGCCCACTACTGGGAACATAAACCCAAGACAGCATCCATCACCTGGAATTTTGAGTATGACTGGAAGGATGCCAAATGGATGAAGGAGCGCAAGAAACACAACGCCCTGAATGCACCCTATTCCGTGTACGAAGTGCACCTCGCCAGCTGGATGCGGCCGGACAAGGACAACGAGGATGCCTATAACAGCTACTGGCAGATCGCTGAACGCCTCGTTCCCTACGTCAAGGAAATGGGGTTCACCCATGTGGAGTTCATGCCCGTGATGGAGTTCCCGTTTGACGGGAGCTGGGGGTACCAGGGAACAGGCTATTATGCCCCCACTTCCCGGTTCGGGCATCCGGAAGAATTCATGGCCATGGTGGATGAGTTCCATCGGGAAGGTATCGGGGTGATCCTCGACTGGGTGCCTTCCCATTTTCCCTATGATTCACACGGACTGTTCATGTTCGATGGCACCCACACCTATGAGTATGCGGATATGCGTAAGGGTTACCACCCTGACTGGAACAGCTATATTTTCAATTACAAAAGAGGAGAGGTGAAGTCCTTTCTCATCAGCAATGCACGCTTCTGGTTTGAACAGTTTCATATAGACGGTATCCGGGTGGATGCCGTGTCTTCCATTTTGAAACTGGATTACTCGCGCAAGGCAGGGGAGTGGGAACCGAACGAGTTTGGCGGTAACGGAAACCTCGAAGCCATCGCCTTTATCAAAGACCTGAACGAAACCATCTACCGCGATTTTCCGGATGTGCAGACCATCGCGGAGGAAGCCACAGACTGGCCCGGGGTATCCAAACCCACCTGGCAGGACGGCCTGGGTTTCGGTATGAAATGGATGATGGGATGGATGCACGACACGCTCAAGTACTTCAAGCAGGACCCGCTCTTTCGCAAGTACCAGCAGGACCAGTTTACATTCAGCATGATGTATTTTTACAATGAAAACTTCATGCTGCCGCTGAGCCATGATGAGATCGTCCATGGAAAATCGCCCATGCTGTACAAGATGCCCGGCGATGAGTGGCAGAAATTTGCCAACCTGCGTCTCCTGTACTCTTATATGTTCACCCATCCGGGTGGCAAGCTCCTATTTATGGGAAATGAGTTCGGACAAACATCCGAGTGGAATTACAAGAGTGAACTGGACTGGCACCTGCTGCATTTCGATCCGCACCGCATGATGAAGGAGTGCGTCAAAGATCTCTGTCACCTGTACCGGAAAGAGCCGGCCCTCCACGTACTTCAGTTTGAACCAGGAGGATTCGAGTGGGTAGACCTTACCCATCGGGATCAATCCGTGATGGTGTATCGACGCAAAGGCACCAAACCCCAGGATGATATCCTGGTGGTGCTTAACATGACACCGGTTGTGCATCACGACTGGAAAATAACCGTACATGGTAAACCGTCCTGGAAAGAAATCTTTAACAGCGATGAGGTGAAATATTATGGCACCGGGAATGTGTTAAATCCTTCCATTGAATGCACGGTGGTGGATAAAAAACACAAAACCTTTGAAATAAACCTTCACCTGCCCCCGTTAGGTGCGGTGGTCCTGAAATGAAACGGGGCCTACGCATACCCTGATGAAAACCTTCGCCATCCTCAGCCTGGCCCTGCTGGCGGGCTTTTACGCTGAGGCTCAATCCGATAGCGCAAAATCGCTTTTCCAACGGGGCCAGGCCGAATTCGCTGCGGGTCGCTTCAAACCCGCCTTTGAACTGTACCGCAAAGCTACCAGCCTGGATACCAGCTATATCGACGCATACCGTGCGCTCGGTCAATCGGCCATGGAAGTCCGCCAGTTTGAAATAGCCCGGCAGTCGTTCCGGAAAGTGCTCCAGTCGGCCCCGTCTGATCCCGTCGCCCTCGAAGGCCTCGGGAATATCGCATTTTCTTTCAGACGCTGGGATGAAGCCATTTCCTATGGTCAGAAAATGCTCGACCTGAAATTGGGCAGGCGCGTGAACTATATCATAGGCAAGAGTTATTACGAAAAGGAAAATTTTGGAGCCGCCTTCAGGTTCCTGGATGCGGCGTATAAAGAGGAGCCGCAAAATGCCGAGATCCCGTTTTTGTTTGCCCGATCTTTTGTGGAGATGAGCAATTATAAGATGGCGGTCAAGTATTACCTGGAAGCGATCGCACTGGATTCAACAAAAGCGCCATGGATATACGAACTGGCTATGGCTTATTCAGCTATGCCGGACGATAAATCGGCCATCCCGTATTATGAACGGGCAATCGCAAAAGGGTATAAAGTGGATAATGCTGTCCTGGAGAATATGTCCAGCGCTTATATCGGCGCCGGCATGCCGGAAAAAGGCCTGGCGATGCTGGAGAGAATGCTGGAGATGCGGCCGGCGGATCTTGATCTTTTATACTTTATGGCTGATGCCTATTACCGGATGGGAAAGTACGACCAGGCTATTACGCATTGGGACAAGATTCTTGCATACGACAAACAAAATGCCCGCAGTCTCTATATGATTGGTATGGCTTTTCAGAAAAAGGGCGATATGAAAAAGGGGCAGGCCATTTGCGACAAAGCCATAGAGCTCGATCCCAGCCTGCAGATCATGCGCAGGGAGAAGCAGGGTGCAGGGATGTAGGGTAACAGGCCGAACGTCATATTCCGGCTAATTTGTGTGCTGCTTTTTTTAGGCTTTCTGGAGACCTGGCTGTGATCGAAGTGAAAAAGAACAGATACCTTTAAAAAAAGCCTGCCATGACATTCTTTACCAGAGCCAGGAGCTTTGTTTGTGCCGGTGCCTTTCTTGTTGCTTCATTTACCTGTCTTTCCCAGACGGTCAACAAAGGATCCGCAGCGCTTATCGAGGAAATCAGGAAGGTTGAGAAGCAGTTTGAGAACGACCTGAATAGCAGGGGTGTGGATTTTGCATTCGAGAAATACGCCGCGCCGGATGCGGTTATCAAACGTCAAAATGATACCCTGATTTACGGTCCCAAGGCGATAAAGCAATACTATTCCACGGAATTCTACAGAAGTGCAAAGGCTTTCTGGGCGCCTGATTTCATCAGCGTTTCAGAGGATGGAACCATGGCCTATACCTATGGGAGATACCGGTGGACATTCCCTGCCAGGCCGGGAGAAGTAGGGGAGTATCGTGGCGTTTTCCATACTGTTTGGAAGAGGCAACCGGATGGTACCTGGAAATATGTCTGGGACTGATCGGTAACCCGGGGTAGTTTTGCTGATCCTGGTCTAATCCTACATCCTTTCCGGTACCCGCATGCCCAACAACTGTAGAGCAGACGCAATGACCTGCGCCGTCATCGCGCTGATGCGTAGCCGAAGCTGTTTCTTCCCGGCCG
>JALOMP010000119.1 GCA_025455365.1 Chitinophagaceae bacterium
GGGCCGTACTTACCGGTGATCCCACCGTGGTGAACCGTGGGATCGGGGGCGATATCACCTTCGGAATGCTCAAAAGGCTGCCAGCGGTCACGGCGCTCAGGCCTTCCAAAATATTCCTGTTGATCGGCATCAATGACATCGGCAAGGATATCCCCCCGGCAGTCATCGCCGATAATATTGGCCGGATCATCGACCGTATCCGGGCGGAAAGTCCGGACACGCGCATCATCCTGCAGACCATCCTGCCGGTAAACCCAACCGTGCAAGGCTTTCCCCAGCATTACGACAAAAACGATAAAGTGCTGGCCACGAACAAACTGCTCCGCACCATCGCTTCAGGTCGCAATGTACCCCTGGCAGATCTGCATGCGGTTTTCCGGGACAGGCAAGGGCTCCTGAAAAAAGAACTCACGATCGACGGATTACATCTCGATCCCCGGGGGAAAGGATATGAAACATGGGTCAGTTACCTCCGGAAATCCGGATACCTTTAAAATCAGCTTTCAGCTATGTTGTTACGAAAACTCTTGTTTGTTTGTATCTGCAGCATGACGGCCATCTATGCCCTGGCGCAGAGCAATGAACCGGCCCTCATGCCTTACCCGGAGCGTGCAACCTGGGTTGCGGGAAAATACCGGATCACGGATCGCCTGCAGGCCAGTTTGGTTTGCGACCAAAAGGACGATATCCTTTCAGCGTCTGCCAACCGGGTATTTCAGGGTATCAATCGCAAAACCGGTATCTATTTCCGCCAGGCTATGCTGACGCCCGGAAAGGACATTCCCGGGGCCAGCCTGCGCATCATCGCCAGGCAGAAAGCGGAATTCACCCGTGGCATGGATGAATCCTACACCCTGCGCGTCAACGCGGAAGGCATACAACTGGACGCAGCCAACAGCATTGGCGCCATCCGGGGCCTTGAAACCCTTCAGCAAATGCTGATGCAGGACGCGGAAGGATTCTACGTCCCATTCGCGGACATCGTGGACAAGCCACGCTACAGCTGGCGTGGACTGATGATCGATGTTTCGCGGCATTTCATACCGCTCGATGTCCTGAAGCGGAATATCGATGCGATGGCCACCGTTAAGATGAATGTATTGCACCTGCACCTGACGGACGACGAAGGTTTCCGCATCGAATCGAAATCGATGCCCCAGCTGCACCAGAAAGGCTCGGACGGTCAGTATTTCACGCAGGAAGAAATGAAGGGACTGATTGCGTATGCCCGGTTGCGCGGCATCATGATCGTACCTGAATTCGACATGCCCGGCCATACCCGTTCCTGGTTTGCCGGGTATCCTGAAATGGCCAGTGCCCCCGGACCCTACACACCCGGTCCCAGGTTTACGTTGAGCGATAAGGATACCGCCATCAATATCGCCGCGATCATGAGTGCACCCACACCAACCATCGACCCTACCAGGGAAGATGTATACAAACTAATCGATAAGTTCCTCACGGAAATGGCTACCCTTTTCCCCTCGCCGTACATGCACATCGGTGCGGATGAGAACAACGGGGCCGCCTGGCGACAGAACCCAAAGATCAAAGCCTTCATGGAGCAAAAGGGCATGAAGGATACACATTCGCTGCAGGCCTATTTCGTTTCAAGGCTATATACCATACTCAGGAAGAACAAGAAGACCATGATCGGTTGGGAGGAACTGTATGGCCCTGAACTGGCTAAGGATGTAACCGTACAAAAATGGATCCCCGAAGGCGGGTTCATGAAAACAGCCGGGAAAGCCGATGCGATCGCCGAAGGCGGAAATCCCGTTCTCATTTCCACCGGATTCTATACAGACCTCTTCATGCCGGCATATATTCATTACAACAACCCCAATCTCCCGGATGCGGTCCACCCGAATCTATGGGGCGGGGAAGCCGCACAATGGACGGAGATCGCCGACGCCCGTAATATCGAAACCCGCATCTGGCCAAGGGCTGCAGCGATTGCAGAAAGGCTCTGGAGCCCGGCAAGCCGGAAGGACCCGGAAGATATGTACAACCGGCTTTTTTCGGTTAGCCGGCAACTTGATGAACAGGGACTGCAACATACCAGCGCTTATGAAAGCGGGGTCCGACGGCTTGCCGGAAATGGGGATCCCTCTGCCCTGCGTACCCTTGCTGATGTGCTTACACCTTTGAAGGGATATAAGAACCTGTTCAGTCGTTTCAGCCAGCCGGCGCGCCTCGCCAATAACCGTGCACCCCTGGTTAGCCTATGCGATATCATCCCGGTGGATTCGGAAATCAAACGGAGATTCCGGAACAATGTGGCGGCCTATCTGTCATCCCGCGATCCAGCAAAAGCAGCGGAGATCAGGATACAACTGAGGACCTGGGAATCAAACCATGCCCGGCTCATGCGGGACGCATCCCTGCGACATGCAGCTTCCCCCATCGCCAAACATTCCGAAAACCTGTCCAAACTGTCCGCGGCAGGACTCAGGGCGATGGACCTGCTGGAAAAGGGAAGCACCATGCCGGAAGAGGAAATGAAATCCCTGCAGCTGTTATTCACCGAAGCACGCAAACAAAGCGCGGAGACCGAGCTTGACATCGTGGGCGAAATCGAATCGCTGGTGAAACAGAAACTGCTTCCGGAACCCGCCCAATACCCCTTGTTTTAAACACGCATAAAAAAATTCCATGCGCACGATCATCCTGTTAGCCATCCTCAGCTCGATCACCTGCCTGTTGCAGGCTCAGCCAAAAACAGCCCAGGTCTTCGGCAGTCACATGGTGCTGCAACGTAACAAACCGATCCGGGTATGGGGAACGGCTTCGCCCGGTGAAAAGATCACCGTGACATTGGCGGATAAAAGCGCCAAAACCAAAACTGCCAGGAACGGCCAATGGGAAGCAACCCTTCCCGCCATGACACACGGTGGACCGTACACGATGCATATCCGGGGCAAACAGGAAACCATGCTGGAGGATATCCTCATCGGTGAAGTATGGGTCTGCTCGGGCCAGTCGAATATGGAGTGGCCACTCAGGCAAACCGAGCACGCGGAAGAGAAGATCGCACGCGCCACCAATGCGATGATCCGTCATCTCAAGGTCCCGCGGGTCACCAGTCTCAAACCCGAAGCGGATATCCAACCGGCAAGCTGGCAGGTCTGCAGTCCGGAAACTGCGGGCGACTTCACAGCCGTGGGATATTTCTTTGCCCTAAAACTCTGGCAGGAACTGGGTGTACCGATCGGCCTGGTAAATTCCTCCTGGGGTGGTACGCATGTGGAAACCTGGATGAGCGGGGAAAGCTTTTTCGAGCACCCGGAATTTTCGGCTCTTAAGACTTACATGCCAGAAAACCTGGACAGCATACACGCGCGTCGCAGGTCCAGGATCAATGACCTGGTAAAGCAATCCCAGGACAGGCTGCCCACTCCTGCGGAAGCATTTGAATATCGAAGTGCAGCCCTGGACCATCGAAACTGGAAAACGATGCATCTCCCCGGGGCATGGGAACAAAAAGGACTACCAGCGATTGACGGTGTTGTGTGGTTCCGGCGGGAATTCCAGGTGCCCCAGGATTTACGGATCGAGAACCCCGTGTTGTATCTCGCCATGATTGACGATGCGGACTCCACATTCCTGAACGGCGAGTATATCGGTTCTGAAACTGTCTACAACAAAGCGCGCCTGTACCGCATCCGACCGGGCCTGTTAAAAACCATGAACACCATCGCCGTAAAAATCACCGATACCGGGGGCGATGGCGGCATATACGGAAACGCGGGGGATATGAAATTGCAGATCGGCAACATGTCTGTCCCACTGGATGGACCATGGCATTACCGAATTGAAAAAGTATCGGATGACAACGGGTCAATCAACCCCAATGCATACCCCACCCTGCTGTATAACGCGATGATCCATCCACTGACCAGGCTTGCCGTACAGGGTGTCATCTGGTACCAGGGAGAAAGCAACGCCGGCCGCGCGGAACAATACCGCATCAGTTTCCCCATCATGATTGAAGACTGGAAGAAACGTTGGAACGACTCCTTGCCTTTTTACTTCGTACAGCTTACGCATTGGAAAGCCGGGGGCGGAGACAGTCGCAACGGAGGCAGCACCTGGGCCGAACTGCGGGAGGCGCAACAAAAATCCCTTTGGATAGACAAAACCGGTATGGCCGTCATCACCGATATCGGCAATACGGAAGACATCCACCCCCGCAATAAAGCCGATGTAGGTCTTCGCCTGGCCTTGCAGGCCCTTGCCAAGACCTATGGAAAAAACATCCCATGTGAAAGTCCCCGGTTTAAATTGATGGAAAAACAGGGAAACAGGTTTGCCGTGCACTTCGACTATATCTACGAGGGATGGGAGGTACGAAACCCCTATGGATATATCAACGGTTTTGAAGTGGCCGGCGCCGATCAGAAATTCTACCTGGCACGCGCCTGGGTACGCGGAAGACAGATCGTGGTGGAATCAGACAAGGTGCCAGACCCGGTGGCGGTAAGATATTGCTGGAGCGATGATCCGAATGACGTCAACCTGTTTAACAGCATCGGTTTACCGGCAATGCCTTTTCGTTCGGACGACTGGCCGATGAAAACACACGGCGTTAAATTTGATATCGCCCGCTAGTGTTGAAGGGAAGGACGAAGTACGAGGGTAGATCTTAGAAGTTAGAAGTATCTGAAAGTAACCTTTGTACACACTTCTAACTTCTAACCTCGTAAATCTGACTTCTCCCTAACCTTGTGCCCAGAGCTTCGCCAGTTCGATGACGGTCTGCACGCTCTTCTCCATGTCCTGGACGCTCACGTATTCATGCTTTGAATGCAGGGCCATCTCGCCCGTAAAGATATTGGGGCAAGGCAGTCCCATGAACGACATGCGCGATCCATCGGTTCCGCCGCGGATCGGAAGCATCCTGACGGACATACCCGCTTTTTTGATGGCCTCCGAAGCATAGGCAACTACCTTGGGATGCAGGTCCAGCACTTCCTTCATGTTGCGGTACTGTTCCCTGCGTGAAATGTTGACACTGGCCCCCGGGAAATTTCTGATGGTATCCGCCAGCGTATTTTCCAGCAGGGCGAAATGGTCATCAAGCTTCTTTGTTTCAAAGTCGCGCAGGATAAATGATATTTTAGCCGTTTCTGCCTGGCCGATGAACTCCACGGGATGTATAAATCCTTGCCTGTATTCCGTTGTTTCCGGCGTCAGCCGGTCTTTCGGGAGGGCCTCCAGGAATGCAGCGGCAACCTTCATGGCGTTCACCATCTTTCCCTTGGCCGAGCCCGGATGCGCACTGATGCCCTGGATATTCACCGTAACACCATCTGCAGAAAAAGTTTCATCTTCCAGCGAACCACGTTCACTGCCGTCGAGCGTATACGCATAGTGCGCGCCAAGTTTCGGGATGTCCAGCTTATCTACCCCACGCCCGATTTCCTCATCCGGCGTAAACAGGATCCGGATTCTCCCGCGCGGGACATCAGGGTGCTGCATCCAATAGGCGGCAGCGGACATGATAACCGCTACCCCGGCCTTATCATCAGCGCCCAGCAGGGTGGTTCCGCTGGCGGTGATAATGTCATCTCCTATTCGCTCTTTTAAATACGGATGCTGCTCTATGGAGATTACCTGGGATGGATCATCCGGCAAAACGATAGGGCTTCCGTCCCAGGCCGTATGCAGTATCGGTTTGACATCCGTACCACTGCAATCCGGTGCGGTATCCACATGCGCGCAAAGGCAGATAACAGGCGTGTCATGGGAAACATTTGAAGGAATTGTGGCATATACATATCCGAAACTGTCCAACTCGGCGTCCGAAACGCCCATAGCATGCAGCTCTTTGACGAGCATACGGGACAGGTCCTTCTGCTTTTCAGTAGATGGCGTGGTTTTGCTGTTCGGATCGCTCTGCGTATCCACCTGTACATATCGCATCAACCGACCAGCAACGCCAAAGGAATCAATCATATCCGTTTCCTGTTTAAAAACAAATCTCCCCTTTTCCCGCAACTTTTTTACCTTAAAAGACTAAAAACTGCTACATGAAAAAAATGATCATCGGTGCCATCGTCGGCGGGATCATTACCTTCGCCTGGCAAACGCTGTCGTGGACGGTCCTGGAATTGCACCAGTCCGCCAATCAATATACCCCGAAACAGGACAGTATTCTTAGTTTCCTAAACAGTCAGTTCAAGGAGAGCGGCGATTATTTCCTGCCCTCACATCCACCGGGGGCCAGCGCGGAAGAAAGGGACAAACTAATGACGGAATCGGAAGGAAAACCCTGGGCAAAAATCTCCTACCACACGAAATGGACCGGGAATATGGGTGCCAATATTCTGCGTGGATTCCTGGTAAACATCCTGATGGTGGCCCTGTTGATTTGGATCCTGGCAAAGATCCCCAACGCAAGTTTCCAGACCATTTTCCTCAGCTCACTTTTTGTGGGCCTGCTGGCTTTTATGCAATTCCCATACGCCACCTATATCTGGTATGAAAGCGGCGGAATAAGGGCAGACCTTGCAGATGCCATTATCATGTGGGGCGCCTGCGGGTTGTGGCTGGGCTGGTGGCTCAGGCGAAAATCATGAGGACGGTCCAAAAATTTCCGGGTTTTGGGAAATAAAAAAAGGTCCTATAACCGGACCTTTTCTGTACATCAGTCTATACCGTTGGGCTCAAAACCAGGACATCCGCTTATTAGGGCGTGATGATCAGCGGCTTTCCACCTACAATTTCAACCAGTTCCACTTCAAAAATAAGCTCCTGCCCGGCCAGCATGTGGTTGGCATCCATGACGATGACCTCTTCTTTGACCTCAAGCACAACAACCGGTACGGGCTGACCATGCTGGTTGCGCAGCGTAAGTTGCATACCTGGCTCGAGCTTCATATCGGGCGGCACATTCTCGGAAGGGAATTCAATCACAGCTTCTTCATCACGCATCCCGTAGGCATCCTCAGGCGCGATCTGTATGGTTTTCTTCTCGCCAACAACCATACCGTTGACGCCTGCGTCAAACCCGCTGATCATTTGTCCGGCCCCGACGGTAAACTCCAATGGCTCACGGCCCACCGAACTGTCAAAAGTGGTTCCGTCCACCAAACGGCCCGTGTAATGTACGCGGACAACATCACCTGATTTTACTTGCATGACTATAATTTGTAGTGTAAATAAGTCGACAAATTTACCGCCAATAATTCACTTTTCGCTATAAACTTTTTCACAGACATTTGGCTCATGAAAAAACTCCTGATCCTTGCCCTGTGCGCATTCCCGGCCCTTCTTTCCGGCGCACAGGAACCCGTGCCAGGTGCGGCCCGCATGCAGGTCTACCTGCCACTCATCAAAGGGAAACGGGTGGCTGTTTTTGCCAACCAGACTTCGATGGTGGGGAACCGCCACCTGGTAGACACCCTGCGCGCTTCGGGCGTGGATATCCGGGTTATTTTCGGTCCTGAACATGGCTTCCGCGGCGTAGCCGATGCAGGCGAAAAAGTGGGAAACTATACAGACAAGGAAACCGGAATCCCGGTGGTCTCCCTGTACGGGAACAAAAGAAAGCCCTCGGCAGAAGACCTTGCAGATGTAGACATCATGATCTTTGACATCCAGGATGTGGGCGTACGGTTCTATACATTCATTTCATCACTCGAAGAATACATGGAAACCGCTTTCGAACTGGGCAAACCATTGCTCCTGCTCGACCGGCCAAATCCCAACGGGCACTACGTCGACGGTCCCGTGCTCGAACGCAGGTTCCGTTCCTTCGTGGGCATGCAACCGGTGCCGGTTGTATATGGCATGACCCTGGCTGAATATGCTTTCATGATCGCTGGCGAAGAGTGGCTGTCCGAAAAAGCGAATAGTCGTTACCGCTATTACCGGACGGCACAGAACAGCAAGGATACCCCGTTCCATTTCCAGGTGATCAAATGCGCCAACTATACCCATGAAACAACTTATGTGCTTCCGGTAAAGCCCTCCCCTAACCTGCCGGACATACAGTCGGTATGGTGGTATCCTTCCACTTGCTTTTTTGAGGGAACTGCCCTGAGTGAAGGACGCGGCACCGCTACCCCCTTCCAGGTGTTTGGGCATCCGAGCC
>JALOMP010000385.1 GCA_025455365.1 Chitinophagaceae bacterium
GTAACGGGCGGCGGCGTTGTGATTCACGGACCGAAGGGAGAAAAAACCGTTCCGATATTGCCGTTTACTACTGTAACAGCGAAGCCCGAAGGCGTGATGGTGACCGTAGAGGCGAGCCACAAACAGGCCCGTTCCAATGTCGGAACCATGTGGTCCCTTGTGAAAAACGCCATTGAAGGCGTGAATAACGGTTTTAAAAAAGTTCTCGAAATTGAAGGTGTGGGATACAAAGCCATCCTTGATGGCAAGAATCTCATGCTTTCCCTTGGATATGTAAACCCGGTGTGTTTCGAAATTCCCGAAGGTATTACTATCGTTGTTGAAAAAAATACCGTTACCATTACCGGAACCAATTTCAATCCACCTGCTGTAAACAATGTTGTCCGCTTTAACGGAGTATTGGCAACAGTTACTGTGGCAACTCCAAATACCTTAACAACTACTGTACCTTCAGGTGCCACTACAGGCCCCATATCGGTAACAGTAAATGGAGTTACAGTAACCAGTACACAAGACTTTACTGTATTAGGTTCACCTTCAATTACCGGATTTACTCCAGGCAGCGGTGCAGTTGCCCAAATATTTTTTATACCCAAATTTTACTTCTAACTTCTACGATCTAAAATCGCACTTCACATGGAATCTGTCCTGACCATAACCCTGAACCCGGCCATTGACAAGAACTTTGTGGTGGACCGGTTGGTTCCCGATCATAAATTGCGTTGTGATAACCCGCATGTAGACCCCGGGGGCGGAGGGGTGAACGTTGCGAGGGCGATCCACCGGCTGGGGGGACAGGCCAGGGCACTGGTACTCGCCGGCGGAAGGAATGGAGATCACCTGCGTGATCTCATGACGGAACAGGGCGTGGATACATGGTATGTTGATTCGGGAAATGATACCCGCGAAAACTTAACCATCTCCGAAAAATCTTCGAATAAACAATATCGCCTGGTGCTCGACGGACCCACCGTAAGCACGGAAGTCCAGGAAGCCTTGCTGGCAGGCCTGGAAGCACTGGATCCCTTTCCCGGAATCGTGGTATCCAGCGGTAGCCTGCCGCCCGGGGTGCCGGACGACTTCTTCGCCCGTATCGGTGCGATTGTTTCGCAAAAAAAATCGAAATATATCCTCGATACCAGCGGTAAAGCCCTGGAATCGGGTACCGGCAAGGGTGTGTACCTGCTGAAGCCTAACCTTCGCGAGTTGTCGATACTCAGCGGGAAAGAGGAACTGGTATTGGACCAGGTAGATGATGCCGCGGACGTGCTGATCAAAAAAGGCATCGCCCAGGTGGTGGTGGTTTCTCTCGGTCCGGCCGGCGCCATGCTGGTGCACAAGGACGGGTATCGCCATATTCCTGCTCCCACGGTTCCAAAGAGAAGCACGGTGGGTGCGGGGGACAGCATGGTGGCGGGCATGGTGCACGCCATGCAACTGGGGCTGGGCCTCGACGACATGGCGATGATGGGTGTAGCCTGCGGTACGGCTGCCACGATGAATGAGGGGACACAATTGTTCAAAAAAGAAGATGCCGTCCGGCTTTTTGAATGGATACGTAAACAGAAATCCTCCTGATTGACGATACCTGCTTATTTTAGCGCACCAAAAAAATCATTATGGCAACCGGACTACTACACCTGCACAATATTCTTCGCTGGATCATCCTCATATTATTGCTCATCTCCATCTATAAAGCGTATACGGGTTGGAAGGGAAACAAGGCATTTTCGCCAGGCGATCGGAAAACATGGCTTTTTACGATGATTGCCGCGCATGTCACCCTGCTCCTGGGCCTGTACCAGGTGCTGGCCGGAAATATCGGCTGGTTCACCCATCCGCCGTTGATGGAGGGAGAAACAGTGATGTCGAATAAAGGACTCCGTTTTTTCCTGGTGGAGCATCCCATCCTGATGATCCTGGCGATCGTTTTCATCACGATGGCATCCGGCATGGCAAAGAAGCCTGTGGCCGATACCGTCAAATACCAGAAAGCTTTTCGTTTTTTCCTGATCGCCCTCCTGCTGATCCTGATCGGTATCCCCTGGCCGTTCAGGGCTGAAATAGGAAGGGCCCTGTTCCCGGGAATGTAGTTTGTTGGTTGACGGTTGACGGTTGACAGTTGATGGGTTTATCTGTCAATGGTGCAGCCACTTGCACTATGCAGCAGCAATGGATTTCAGTGCCTGGCAGAATTGAGCGATTTCTTCCTCTGTACCCATGCTGACACGGCACCATTTGCCGTTGAAATGGTCGCGGTACTGCACCATGATATCTTTTGCCTTCATGCGTTCAGAGAAATCGCCCCTGATCTTGCTGATATCAAAAGTCTTGTCATAATAGTTCATAGTCCAGTCCCAGGGATGAAAATGTTTTGTAACAGGTTTCGCGGTTCGCGGCGGTGCGTTGTACGCAACTCCTGACAAAGGCCTGGTCGTCCAGCGCGGCGGATGCGGCGGCCACGGTTACCATACTCGCAGACACGTCGCGCCAGCCCTGGTAAGCGGAGATTTTGCCGATGGTTTCCGGGTGTCCAATGGCGTACCCAAGTCGCGCCCCAGCGAGTCCGTATACTTTGGAGAACGTTTTTATGACAATGAGGTTGCGGAACCTGATGGCATCTTTCGCCAGGGAGGGGACATTGGCAAACTCATTGTATGCTTCATCCACGATCACCGGGGTTGTAGTGGAGGCTTCCAGCACCTGCTCCCGCATGGATTCAAACGGCAATACCTTTCCCGTGGGATTGTTGGGATTGCAGACATAGAGCATGCGCGTGTTTGCATCGATCATGCTGACCATCGTGGGAATGTCGAACTGCTTTTCTTCATTAAGGGGCACCGATTTCACGGCCAGGCCGCAGACGTTCGCCTGCCTGTGCCAGACCTGGTAGGAGGGCGTAGACGTGATAATATTTCCTTTTTTCTCCCCGAGCATCATGCAGATAAGCGCGATGATCTCCGTTGCCCCGCCGCCGAGGGCAAGATTCTCGGGCGCAACGCCACAATGCGCGGCCAGTTTGTTCCGGAAGACCGGCAGCTGGTCGTCTGGGTAGCGGTTGGACATGGACGCCGCTTCCGCC
>JALOMP010000120.1 GCA_025455365.1 Chitinophagaceae bacterium
CGGGGAGAAAGAGGAGCTGTACCAGAACCGGCATCGGTTTGCCGCTAATATCGGGACCCAGCTGATTGATAACGGGGCGAAGGCGGTGGTAGTGGCCGGATGGGCGGTGGATGATGCGGCGGCCAAGGAGTTTGCCAGCGTATTTTATAGCCGGATGTTCGCCGGGGAATATTTCGGGACAGCCGTCCTGGCGGCGCGTCGCGAAATCTACCGGAAGCACGGCAATGTGAATACCTGGGGCGCCTATCAATGCTATGGCGACCAGTTTTATACGCTGAATGGAGGGCAGGTGGAGAAACAGAAGAAACCAGAATTGCTGGATTATATTTCGGAGGACGAGGTATTGGTTGACCTTGTGAACCTGGAAAGCAAATTCGACCTTGTCAGTGATACGGCCACCCTCGAAGGAGAACTGATGCGCATCATCAGGAGTGCCCGGCTGAAAAACCTCATTGATGAAAAATGCCTGCAGCAGATCGCCAGCATATTTTACGGGCTTGGTCATTATGACCGTTCGCTGGAGTATTATGTCGAGTTGTTTAAACAGGGCCGTTCCGATTATCCATTTACGTCGGTGGAGCAATACTGTATCATCCGTGCGAAGAAAACGGCTGCGGACTACCAGGCAAAGAAGTTGGAAGCGTCTGCTGCAATGGACGCGTATGACGGGGTGATCAAGGACATGAGTGTCTTGTTGAATCTCGGGGAAACCGCGGAGCGTTACTGCATCTGCGGTGCCACGCACAAAAGAAGAACCCTCGTAAAAAACCCGCCATTAAAGAAACTGGCCATTTTCAAAGAAGCGCTTTCCTGTTTCAGGAATGCCGAGAAATTCAATGCGAACCAACTGCAGGCATATATCGCTTTCAATTGCGTGGAAATTGAGTTCATCATGTACCTGTTGAGCAGGCAAACTGGTAAAGTAAAGGGGAAGAAGACAGGCACGGTGACGGATTATACCCGGAAAAAATTAAAGCAGGCTGAGGCGGCATTGAAGAAAATGGACCTGCTCATCAACAGGGAATCCGCGGAGAACATGGAGTTCTGGCACTTGTCCGGCAGGGCGAATATTGAACTGTGCCTATTTATCATCCGGTATTACTTCGACCAGAACGATAAGGATTTCAACCGGGTGCAGCAATCATATTCCACCATCTGGAACTATGGCGGGGCGCCCCAAAAAAGAAAGGCAGAATCGGAGCACCTGGTTTTTCTGCAGGAGGCCATGACAACAGCGGCAGCAGCTGATGGAAAGAACAAGGATTATGCGGAGGCGGTCTGTGAATATTTGGAAAAACTGAGGTTGATGCTGCAATAGGAACTAGCCGGACAATCATGGGTAAAATATTCATATCATACAGGCGGAGTGACTCTGCGGATGCCACGGGACGTATTTATGACCGCCTGATAAGGCATTTTTCACGTTCACAAATCTTCAAGGACGTTGACAATATCCCGGCCGCAACCAACTATAAGGCGGTTATTATGGATAGTATGCGTGCGAGCAATATCCTGCTGCTCATCATCGGCAGGGACTGGGTTTCGAGTAAGGACGAGAAGGGGAATACCAGGCTTCTTCTGCCGGAAGACCCGATCCGGATTTTGACAATGACATTAAAAAGCTGGTGGAGGCCCTGGAAGAGATACAGTCGGGCAAAAGCGTGCTGAAGCTCCATCGATTTAGGAAATACCCGAAATATATTGTAGGAGCAGCTGTGGTATTAGCTGCTTCATTCTTTATTTTTAAGAATTATGTAACTCCGTCAGGGCAGTCCGAAAAGCATTTGCTCGAAGGTGTTGTGCTGATCAATCAGCGACCCGCCGACAGTATACTGGTCAGTATCCTGGAAATACAAAATGAGTTGATTACCGATAAATTCGGAAGTTACAGGGATACGGTTTCCGCTGGAAAAGTTAAGTCGAGTTACACGTTGAGTTTTGATAGCAGGAAAATCAGGCTCAGGGATACAATGGTGGTCCTGGAAGGCGATGCACGCTTCAGGCAGCAGCGGTTTTACCTCAATGTAAGCAACCCGCCACCGGCCGTCTTCAACGAGCCCGAACCTGATCCCGTTGATTCCACTTCCACTACAGCGGTGGGTACTGGTGCTGATATCTCCGCCAACCCTATTGTTGATCCGCCTGCCCAAAGCACTGGCACGCCTGCCAATCCAGCTGGTGTTGAACCCGGTTCTGCTAGAGGCGATCCTCCAAAACCTGCGACAAATCCAACGGGCCAGGAAGGAGGCTCAGGTTCAGGCAAAGATATACGGCGGGATATCGGCGTGCGGCCGGGTATCAGTGACCCTGTGGTGAAGCGTAGATCATCCGCCGGCGCGATTTCTGAAATTCCGGTAGCCAGCAACCCAAAGGCAGATCGTGGGCTTTCTCAAATCAATCGTCCTGCAGCTACGACCGGGGGTGTGGATAATAGAGTGGCTCCTCTGTCTGCAAACACAAGTTCCGCGATGGTAAGGATCAACAACGATAGCCTGGTACTCGTGAATTCCGCAAGAAAGCTTTATCAACAAAAGAACTACCGGGAAGCTGCCGTGAAATTTGAACAGGCGCTTGCCCTTAACCGTAATAATGCAGATGCATTTTATTATCTCGGTATGTGCAATTACAACGAAAAGGCTTTTGATAAAGCCTTAAAGAATTTTACAGACGCCATTCATGTTTCCTCCGTTAATACACCGGACAACCAGCGATCAAAGGTCTATTTACTGCGGGGTCACACCTATTTTAACCTTGGCAGATACGCGGAAGCATGCCAGGACTACCGTATGGCTTTGTCACTCGGCTTGGAAGAAGCAAGGCCCTTTGTCGCCAACTGTAAATGACGATCCTGAACCTGCGGTACGGGATGACTGAAACATTCGTTTAGCCCCTTTAATCCGTTGGCGCCATCGCAAGGCCGCCGCCGATATCCACGGGATCCGTATTCGCTTTGAATCCTTTGGTGCTTCCCGACCCGATCAGTTTCGACGTCAGCAGCATGCTGTTGAGTTGCCCGGAGCGTATCAGTTTGTCTGCCCAAAGGGCTGCCAGTCCCGCCAGGTGGGGGGTAGCCATACTGGTTCCGCTCATGCTTTCCAGCCCGCCACCGGTTTTCGCCGAGATGATGTCAACGCCAGGCCCCGAAATATTAACGCCGGTATTGGAAAAAGGGGCTACATAATAAGAGTTCCCGGTTTTGCCTATCGCTCCAACGGAAATAAATCCTTCCGAGACAGCCGGCGGACTGACCGCGATTTCAAAAGAAGGACGGACATCGCGCTGGCTTTCATTCCCGGCTGCCGCGAGGATGGCAACGGGCTGGTAGATCCCACCCTCACTCTGCGTCCTGATCAGTGTGGCGATCGCCTGGAACATATTGATATTCGACCGGTAAGCTTCCAGTGCCTTGCTGGTTGCGAGGGCCGCAGGCATTCCTTTTTTTACCATCTCGGCCACATATCCCGGGAAGTCAATTCCCAAACTCATGGATATCACGTGGGCGCCGTTATCCACCGCCCATTGCATGGCCTGGATAATCATGTCTGTGGTTCCGCCTCCTTTTTCACCAAGGACTTTCCCGATCAGGGCTTTTTTAATCCCACGGGCGATGCCGATGCGGTTGCCGTTGACATCCTGTCCGAAAATGGTGCCTGCGCAGTGTGTGCCGTGACCGTTTTTATCGCCCTTGCCTTCACCCGTAAAGTCTTTCTCAACAAGCTTGACGCCTTTGAAGGCCGGATGCTTACTGTCTATACCGGTATCCAGCACCGCCACAACCACATCGCTTCCGTCGTACGGAGATTTATCGGCCAGCGTTGCCTGTATGCCCCAGGTGGTCTGGAGGGACATTTTATCCGCGGTCTTCACCTTGAACGGTTTCATGAGGCGGACAGGAATGATGGGTGCGATGCCCATGATCGAAGGATCCCTGCTGTAGCGCATGACAGCGTTCTTGTCAAGACTGTTGACGTCAACTTTGAGTTCGGCGGGCGTGACCCTGGAGGTGGTTGCCGTAATGCTCCTGGTGCCTGCCGGAGGGCCGTTCAGGTCACCGGTCATGGAGGCACGTGAACTGCTGAGGATGAGGTATTTTTCTTTCATGGCTCTATCGGTTTAATGATTAACTGCGCGGGCGTTCATGCATGGTACGCATTAAACTAGCAGTAACTAATCGAGCTTTTGCCACAAAAACCCTGGCGAAACGGGGGAAGAAAGAGACTCCGGTGCCAGGCTACCGTCACAAAAGCTACCTAATTTCAAAGAATCGGCAAAAGAAATTTACAGGTTACGGCACCACTTCCAGCGCAAGAGATGGCGGTCTATTGGAAAAATGACCTAACTTTTGGAACTAACAACCAATAAAATTTCATGTCATGAAAGCGCTCAGACAGTTCACCATCTTTTTCCTTGTTATTTGTTTCTCTTCGGCCGCAAGCGCCCAGTCTGCCATTGACGAAATGGTGAAAGACTGGGAACGAGCGAAAGCCTATACCAAGGAATACCTGGATGCCATGCCGGCCGACAAATATTCCCTGAAGCCCACACCAGAAATGCGGTCTTTTGCCGGGCAAATGATGCATTTAACAGAAGGCAACTACGGGATCGCTTCGGCTGCAGCCGGAACCCAGAGTCCCGTGGCATTCGGCTCCCTGGAAAAATCAGCGGACATGTCAAAGGAAACGGTGACAAAGCAGGTGATGGCAGGCTATGACTATGTCATTGACGCCCTGAAAAAAATGCAGGCGGCCAGGATGGGCGAAGAGATAAAAATGTTCGATCGTTTTGTAACCACGAGGGGGCAGGCCTTCGCCAAATGCTTCGAACACCAGACACACCATCGCGGCCAAACCACTGTCTATATCCGTCTCGCTGGCGGGACCCCTCCGCAGGAACGATTGTTCTAGGATCGGGTTGAAGAAACGTACACTAAAGGGCGATATCGCTAAATCCGGTATCGCCCATTGTTTCCGGCATAAAACGCATGCACATGAACCTGACCACCCAGATCGCCCGGAATTTGCGGGATGTATACTTCGGGGGAAACTGGACGGATGTGAATCTGAAGGACAGCCTCGACGGAATTTCCTGGGAGGAGGCTACCACAAAAGTTCATTCCTTCAACACCATTGTCGCCCTTGTGTATCACATGAACTATTACGTGAAGGCCGCGCTGAAAGTCATGCAGGGCAATACCCTTGACTCAAAGGATACCTACGCCTTCAACCATCCTCCTATCCAGTCAGCGCAGGACTGGCAGCAGTTCCTGGACAAGACCTGGTCTGAAGTGGAGCAACTGGCCGGCCTGGTGGAACAGATGCCGGAGAGCAGATTATGGGAAACCTTTTTTGCCGATAAATACGGAAATTATTACCGAAACATCACGGGTATCATCGAGCATGTACATTATCACCTGGGCCAGGTAGTACTCATAAAAAAACTGCTCCGCGAAAAAGCCTGAGAACGTTACCAGGTTCACGGATCGGAGTGCCTGCTTATGTGGACAGTAGTTCGAACGGGTGTTTGCCATCCTGGAACAGTCGCATCCTGTACGCGTTCATGGCCGTGATGCCGAGTTTTTTTAACAGGCGATAATTTACGATCACGCCAACCGGTGCGCCAATGATCGGCACCAACTGGGCCATTTTGGCGATGTCCAGGTAGTCGCGGTATTCCTGCTGCAGGCTTCTCCAGTCGAACTCTTCCAGGTTCGGGGGGAGCAACAATTTGCGTGATTCCCAATCGCCCATCTGCTCGTACATCTTTTTCCGGTGTTGCTGGCTGGAGAATGCCAGTTGGAAAATATGGAGGATATAGATCCTTTCCCGGTAGTCCTTCACATCAAAGCCATACATGGAAGCGATGTCAAACAGCAGTTTCAGTTTAATCCCCAGCAATACCGGGAAGTCGGCAAGCCCCAGCAGGATACCGCCTGCACCGGTGATGCCGCCTTCAATGGCCGCCGTATTCCGGTAAGACCGGATTCTTTCCAGGATGGCGGCTTCGCGGGCTTCGAAGGACTGGTGGGGCAGGGGTTTGGCAGCCGTGTATTTGGATCCGAACAGGACCGCCCTGATCATCTCCCGGATCGTGGCGGTGATCGCCACATGCACTTTTTCCGGGATCCAGCTGTTTACCTTGTTCTGCACACGTTTCGATAGCCTGCCCACCAGGGAAGGGTTGCGGGTCATCTCGCGCTGCCAGCGTTTCAGTTCATGTGCCGCCTGTTTGGAATAAGCATCCATCGCAGACAAAAGTAACCGCAAGTGGTCATTCCCGGAAATCAACTTACCTTTGCGCTTTGCCTCCTGAAGGGCGTTATTTACCACAGTACACCACCATGACAATTATCGTATTTATCATCATCCTCTGGTACGCCGGGCTGTTTTTCCAGACTTTTTTCCTCCACCGTTATGCCGCACACCAGAGTTTCCGCATGTCTCGCTTCGGTGAAAAACTCTGCTATGTGCTGACCTATATCACCCAGGGATCGAATTACCTGAGCGCGTACGCTTATGGAGTGATGCACCGTATGCACCATGCATATGCCGATACGGAAGACGATCCGCATTCGCCCAAATATGACCCCAGCATTTTTTCCATGATGTGGCGGACGAAGAATATTTTTACGGATATCCTGATGCGTCGGGTGAAGGTGGACGAAAAGTTCACGAAGAATGTGCCCCAGTGGAACCGGTTCGACCAGTTCGCCAGTTCCTGGTTTTCGAGGCTTGCCTGGGGCGTGGCATATACCCTGTTCTTTTATTTCTTCGCCACCGCCTGGTGGCAGTGGCTCCTCCTGCCGGCCGCGTATTTCATGGCGCCCATCCACGGGGTGATCATCAACTGGTTCGCCCATAAATACGGGTACCGGAATTTCAAGGTGAGCGATACGTCCCGGAACCTCCTGCATTTCGACTGGCTCATGATGGGCGAAGCCTACCATAACAACCACCACAAGCATGGTAGCAGGCCCAATTTCGGCGGTGTCCGCTGGCACGAAATCGATGTCACCTACATCATCATGGTCTTGCTTGACAAGATCGGCCTGATCCGCTTAAAGCGGGTAGCGGTTCCGGTGTCCCGTGAATTGTAACAGGCCTCCCTGTTCATGACATAACGGTGTGTCCCTTCTTCGTATCTTGGTTCAACAGTATGGGGTACACTAAATTCGTTCGGCCATGAAACGCGTGGTTCTATGCCTGTTCATGATCCTGGGTTCAATATGGGCCGATGCCCAGGTGAGGTATACCATTCGGTACTCGGAAACTACCAGGCCCTATGTGGTGGTGACAATAGAACCCGCCACCCCGCTCCCGTCGCCAGTACAATTCATTATGCCTCGATCAATCCCGGGATCCTATTCCATATCCCGGTATGACCTGTTTCTGGACAGCGTCGTGGCCATCAACAGCCAGGGTCGGCGCATCCCGATGACCCGCCATTCCACGGATGCGCCGCGTTGGGAATACAAGGGGGAGGGTGGTGCGCTGATGCGCATCGAATACCGCGTCCATATCGATAAAATGGAGCGGCTGAACACCCCAAGCGATGCGTCTTTGCTGCGGCCCGGATTTGCGGGAATACTGAACTATAGCGTGTTCGGATGGATAGAGGGACTCGACCGGGAGCCGGTTCAATGCAGGGTTGAAACAAACGGCGACTGGCCAATATTTTCCACAAATGTACCTTCCGTTATCCCGGCAAGCGGCAGCCTGGTCTTCAAGGCGGATGACTATGCCGCGCTGGCGGACGGGCAGATTTTCATCGGGCCAAGGTTCAGGGTGAAATCGTACCCGGGCAAAATGCCATTGTATGTTGTTTCCTATTCACAGACGATGGATGAGTACCTGGACGACTATGGATCGATGGGCGTGGAGTGCATGGGCATCCTGGATAACTATTTTGGGGAACTGCCCTTCCCGCATTATACCCTGGTCCTGAGCAAGGCCCTCCAGCCTGATGGCCGTGTAGCCCCTGCCTTTGCGATGGAACACCGGAACAGCAGTACATTTTTTGGCGATACAAGCGGGATGCAAACAATGCCTTTGACACTGGATTCGCGAAGCCGCAGGATCAAT